>JBQCEF010000237.1:0-6797 GCA_051960495.1 Nocardioides sp.
TGATTAAGACATGCAAAAGTCAGTTATTAATGCAAGAACGATGAAGAGCACCATAGCTAGCGCTGCAACCAGAATTGCAGTGGCTCCGCGTTCGGACGCGCGATCGAGATTCTTTGTTCGCTTCATGAGCTGTACTCACACCTGTAGGCGCCTGTGCTTTGCAAGGTGATGCCAGTATGGATAGGAGTTAGCGGGATATTTAAGGTCGCAGGGTAAGAAGCGATAACGTAGAGATTGTCTTCGCCGGTAGCGTCCTGGCACGGCAGATCCGTCGAGGTTCCTCCTCCGTCACTAGCGCAAACGAGGGATGCGGCTGCCGCGCTAGTGCCCATCTTCACCTCAACGGTGACGTCCGATTTCCCCATGTCCAAAGTGGAGACATTTTCGAGAGACTTGGTGAGCACGTCGCCGCAGTCGCGCGGATCACCCGCGTTCTCGGCAAAGATGTTGACAGACCCGTACCGGGCACCTTCTCGCACCGCGCTGGACAAGGCCGCCTTCTGCGCGAGGACGAAGCCGAACTCGATGATCCCGAAAAGAAGCATCACTAGGATCGGCAGCACGAGTGCAAACTCAACCGCCACAGCACCACGCTCGGGGCAGCGGCGGGTTCGCAGCTTCGTCATGTGCGTAACTCCTGTAGTTCGCTTCGTCAACACGAGATCCTTGCACTCCTGCGGGCGTCGGGGTGCCTTTCGCCCGAATCTGATCCATTCGGACTAGCCGACACCCACCGGCCATCCAGTCCCCGCTAGATCGCTCCTGAGATGCTCACTCGCGGGTACAGATGGCAGTCGCAGACAGCGCAACAGCTAGGAGGCACGCGCGTGCGGGAATATTGCGCTCCGCTGGAGTTCGACCTTCCGGTCACCGGCAGCCTCACCGACGACATCGTCGCCAACGCCGAGACCGCCCCTGAGCGCGTTGCCTTCAGCCGTCGCATCGACGCCGGCTGGGAGGACGTCACCGCCCTCGCGTTCCACGAGCGGGTCCGCGCCGTCGCCAAAGGTCTGGTCGCCGAGGGCATCGAAATCGGCGAACGGGTAGCGTTGCTGTCAAGGACCCGCTTCGAGTGGACGCTCGTGGACTACGCGCTCTGGTACGTCGGCGCCGTCACCGTGCCGGTCTACGAGACGGCCTCGGCTGACCAGCTCGAGTGGCTCCTGGCGGACTCCGGAGCGACCGCGGTCGTCGTCGAGTCGGCGGCGCATCGTGTCCGGCTCGAGCCACTGCAGCAGGCGATGCCCCGGTTGCGGCACGCCTGGACCCTCGACGACGGTGGGCTCGACGACCTGGAAGCCGCCGGACAGCGGATCTCGGAGCAGGAGCTCGACCAGCGTCGCGACAACGTCACACCGGCCTCGGTGGCCACGATCATCTACACCTCCGGGACGAGTGGCCACCCGAAGGGGTGCGCCCTCACGCACGGCAACTTCATGATCGAGACGCGGGCGGCGTTGAGCGCACTGGACGGCCTCTTCCAGCGCGACGACTCGGCGACCCTGCTGTTCCTGCCCCTCGCGCACGTCTTCGCGCGCCTGATCCAGGTGGGCGCGGTCAAGGCGGGCGTGCGGCTCGGGCACGCTCCCGACATCAGGACCCTGAACGAGGCGCTACCGGCCTTCAAGCCGACCTTCCTGCTCGCCGTACCGAGAGTGTTCGAGAAACTCTTCAACGCCGCTTCTCAGAGTGCCCGTATCGACGGCCGGGGGCGCGCCTTCGACAAGGCGGTCGACACCGCCATCGCCTACAGCAAGGCCCTGGACGGGGGTCGCACGGGCGTGATCCTCCGCGGACGCCACGCCTTGGCGGACAAGACGGTCTATGCCAGGATCCGTGCGGCCCTCGGCGGGGAGTGCACCTACGCAATCTCGGGGGGATCCCCCCTCGGCGAGCGCCTCGGTCACTTCTACCGCGGCATCGGGGTCCCGGTGCTCGAGGGCTACGGGCTGACCGAGACGACGGCTGCGGTGACCGTGAACCGCCCCGGCCTCGTCCGGGTCGGAAGCGTCGGGCAGCCTCTTCCGGGCACCACCGTGCGCGTGGCCGACGACGGCGAGCTGCTGATCCGGGGGGGCCAGGTGATGACCGGCTACTGGCAGAACGCCGAGGCGACCCGTGAGGTGATCTCCTCGGACGGCTGGTTCCACACCGGGGACCTGGGTGTCATCGACGACGAGGGATTCGTGTGGGTCACCGGCCGCCAGAAGGAGCTCCTCGTCACCGCCGGCGGCAAGAACGTGGCCCCGGGCCCGCTGGAGGAGCGCATCCGGTCCCATCCCATGGTCAGCCAGTGCATGGTGCTGGGAGACGGCCGGCCGTTCGTCAGCGCGCTGATCACGCTGGATGCCGCAGCGGCGGCGCAGTTTGCTCGAGAGCGCGGCAAGCCGGCGGACGTGGCCTCCCTCGCCACCGACCCCGACGTACGCCGTGAGATCCAGTCGGCGGTCGACGCGGCGAACCAAGCGGTGTCGCAAGCGGAGTCGGTCCGGCAGTTCGCTGTGCTGGCCAGTGACTGGAGTGAAGAGAGTGGCGAGCTCACTCCCAGCCTCAAGGTGAGGCGTGACACGGTCCTGAAGCGCTACCGGGGGGCGATCGAGAACATGTACGACCACTGAGACGACACGCGGCATTTCGATCATTTCCGAGACGCCACGCCGTCTTTGTAGAACGCTTGTCCCTGGCTGGAGGAGACCCTCCGGACGCGGGTGAACCCCACCGAACGAGGGCTTGGCCCTTCAAGGTTGAGTAGACAGGTCAGGGCATGGGACGCAGAACGATCCTTCTCATCGTGGCGGCGCTGATCGCCGCGCTGGGCAGTGCGATGGTCTTCCTCTACGTGCGCGGCGTTGACGACCGTGCGACCGAGGCCCAGGCCCCGGTCCAGGTGCTCAAGGCCGTCGCGCAGATCAACCCTGGCGAGACCCTCGACCAGGCCCAGGCGGCAGGAAAGCTGCAGCTCGGCTCGGTCCCGCGGGCCCAGGTGCTGCCCGGCGCCGTGAACTCCATCGAGGGCATCGGCTCGCAGGTGGCGCTCTCCCAGGTGTTCCCCAACGAGCAGATCATCTCGGCGAAGTTCGGGTCCCCAGGAGACCAGGAGCTGCTGACCCTGCCGGACGGCAACATCGCGATCTCGGTCACGTTGTCGGACACGGGCCGCGTTGCCGGCTTCGTGGTTCCCGGTGACGAGGTCGCGATCTTCCTGAACGGCGACATCGGCGGTGGCAGCAGCGGTGTTCGGCTGCTCCTCCCCCGTGTCAAGGTGGTGGCGATCGGCAGCACCACCGTCGTGTCCACCACGACGACCAATCGCGGCGGTGGACAGACCACCGAGCAGCTGCCGCGCACGCTCTTCACCCTCGCGGTGAGCCAGAAGGACGCCGAGAAGATCATGCTCGCCGCCACAACGGGCGAGCTCTCCTTCGGCTACCTGAACGACAAGTCCGAGGTCAAGGCCGGCCCGGGCACCACCACCGCCAACCTTTTCCGGTGATCACAGATGCCCATCATCGTTGAGAACAACCCGAGCAACGCCGAGCTGTTCACGTCGGTGACGGGATCCTCGTCGCACGTCGTTGGGAGCCTTGAGGAGCTCAAGCGCACGCTCGCCGACGAGCCAGACGAGTACGCGATCGTCCTGGGACCCGGCGTCGACCTCGAGGCCTCGGCCGCGCTGGCCGACATGCTCCGGGTCACCCGGCCGGCGACCAGCGTCATCCTGATCCGCCGCCGGGTGGACACCAGCGTCCTCGCGGAAGCGCTCCGCTCCGGCATGCGGGAAGTGGTCGAGGAGCGCGACCTGACCGGTCTCGGTTCGGCCGTCGGACGGGCCAAGCAGGTCTGGCAGGCGCTCAACGGGCCTGTCGCGTCGGGCGGCTCCGGACCTCGCGGCCAGCTCGTCACCGTCTTCTCCCCGAAGGGTGGGGTCGGCAAGACCACGCTCGCGGTGAACCTGGGGATCGCGCTGTCCGAGAAGGGCAAGAACCGGGTCTGTGTCGTCGACCTCGACCTCGGCTTCGGCGACATCGCGATCACCCTCCAGCTGATTCCCGCGCGCACGATCGCGGACGCCGTGCACTTCGAGAGCGGTCTCGAGTTCAGCGTCCTCGAGCCGCTGCTCACACCGCACAGCACCGGCATCTCGGCATTGGTAGCCCCGGTGCAGCCCGACGCCAAGGACTCCATCCCCGCCGCGCTGGTCGGCCGGATCCTGAGCATGCTCAAGGAGAACTTCGACTACGTGTGGTCGACACCGCGCCGACGTTCGACGAGTTCGTGCTCCAGGCCTTCGACGAGACCGACCAGCTCCTGCTGGTCACCACGCTGGACGTGCCGACGCTGAAGAACGTGAAGATCGCGGTCGAGACCCTCGACCTGCTGAACTTCCCGAAGGCACGGCGCCACCTCGTCCTCAACCGCGCGGACGACAAGGTCGGCCTCAGCGCCGACGAGGTCGAGAGCACCCTCGGGATGAAGATCGCGGCGTCGATCCCCACGTCGTCGCAGGTGGCCAACGCCACCAACAGCGGCGAGCCGATCACCAGCGCCATCCCCAAGCACCCGGTGAGCGTGGCCGTCACCAATCTCGGCCGCACCGTCACCACAATCACCGCGCCCACCCAGGAGGGGACGTCCACGACGTCCCCTGCCCGCGTCCAGAAGCGCGGCCTCCTGCGAAGGAACAGTAGGTAGACATGAGCAGTCTCGCCGACCGGCTTGCCGCCGCCTCCCGCGACCGGGCCACCGCCACACCCACGTCGCAGAGCGCCCTGCCGACGAACGGCCAGCGTCCTGGCGCTGAGCACAAGGAAGACGCGTTCAAGGACCTGAAGGCCCAGGTGCACAACCGGCTGCTCCAGCAGCTCGGTCCGAAGCTCTACGACGCCGACCTGACCCAGTCGGAACTCGAGCGCATGGTGCGCGGCGCGCTCCAGGACGCCATGCAGGACGAGGACGTCCTTCTCACGCAGGCCGACCGCACCCGCATCTCCCAGGAGATCGCCGACGACATCCTCGGCTACGGGCCGATCGAGCCCTTCCTGCGCGACCCGGACCTCACCGAGGTCATGGTCAACGGCCCCGACAGCATCTGGATCGAGCGCAGCGGCCGCCTGCAGAAGGTCGAGGGCCAGTTCACCGACGAGGCCCATCTGCGGCGCACGATCGACAAGATCGTCTCCCGCATCGGCCGACGCGTCGACGAGTCCAGCCCGATGGTGGACGCGCGTCTCCCTGACGGCAGCCGTGTCAACGCGGTGATCCCGCCGCTGGCGATCGACGGCTCGCTGCTCACGATCCGTAAGTTCTCCGCGGACCCCTACACCACTGACGACCTGGTCGCCTTCGGCACCTACTCGCAGCGCACTGCAGACTTCCTGGCCGCCTGCGTCAAGGGCAAGCTGAACATCATCGTCTCGGGAAGCACCGGCGCCGGAAAGACGACCACGCTCAACGTGCTCTCCTCGTTCATTCCCCACGACGAGCGCATCGTCACGATCGAGGACGCGGCCGAGCTCCAGCTCCACCAGGACCACGTGCTGCGCCTGGAGTCACGCCCGGCCAACATCGAGGGCAAGGGCGCGGTCGACATCCGCGACCTGGTGAAGAACTCACTGCGTATGCGCCCCGACCGCATCGTCGTCGGTGAGGTCCGCGACTCCGCCGCACTCGACATGCTCCAGGCCATGAACACCGGTCACGACGGCTCGATCTGTACCGTCCACTCCAACGGTCCGCGCGACACCCTGGCCCGCATCGAGACCATGGTGCTGATGGCCGGCATGGACCTCCCGATCCGCGCCATCCGCGAGCAGGTCGCCTCCGCGGTCGACCTGATCGTGCACCAGAGCCGCCTCCGGGACGGTTCGCGCCGGATCACCCACGTGACCGAGGTCGAGCGGATGGAGGGTGACGTGATCACCCTCCAGGACATCTTCGTCTACGACCACTCGATGGGCTTCGACGAGAACGGTCGCAGCCTCGGGCGTCTGCGCGCCACCGGCCTGCGGCCGAAGTTCCTGGAGAAGCTGGCGCACGTGAACGTCAAGGTCGACCCGATGCTCTTCGCGATGGACGGGCTGTGATCATGCGGCGCACGACCGGATCCACGCGACTGCGCCGCATCTCCGTGATCGCCGCGCTGCTCGCGCTCGTGGGAGTCTCGGGGATCGGCGCCCCGGCGTTCGCGGCCGAGGGCAGCATCGACCACGTCGAGCGCGACTCCGGCTCGATGCAGGTGCTCTTCTCGCTGCCTGGCGCAGGCGACGTCGAGCCGGACCTGGGCTCGCTGACGGTCTCGATCAACGACCAGCCGCTCGACGCCAAGGCAGAGCTTGCGGCGGACGCGGTCGACACGGTGCGTCGTACGGCGATCCTCACCATTGACGTCAGCAACAGCATGCGCCGGGAGAACCGCTTCCAGGAGGCTCAGCAGGCCGCAAAGGCGTTCCTCGACGCCGCCCCGGACGACCTCTACATCGGCATCGTCACCTTCGCCAACGAGGTGACGGTGGCTCAGAGTCCTTCACTCGACCGTGCGGCCTCCGCGCAGATCATCGACGGCCTCGAGCTGAGCAAGGCCACGCACCTGTATGACGGGCTGTTGCAGGCAGTGAAGACCGCCGGCACTGAGGGAGCCCGCAGCCTGCTCCTGCTCTCCGATGGGCGCGACACCACCGCCACCGACATCGAGACGGTCACCCAGAGCATCGACGACAGTGACGTCAAGGTCGACGTCGTCGCGCTGTCACTGCCGGCCGAGGACCAGGCGCTCCTCCAGCAGATCGCCGACGCCGGCA
>JBQCEF010000238.1:0-4442 GCA_051960495.1 Nocardioides sp.
GTACGACGCCCGCACCTGCCACACCTCGCACTCGAGGTCGTACTGCGAGCACGCGAAGGCCAGCGCCGTACCCCACTGCCCGGCGGCGGTCTCGGTGGTGAGCTTCTTGATGCCGGCCTTGGCGTTGTAGAACGCCTGCGGCACGGCGGTGTTCGGCTTGTGCGAGCCGGCCGGGCTGACGCCTTCGTACTTGTAGTAGATCCGCGCCGGTGTGCCGAGCGCCTTCTCCAGCCGGTGCGCGCGGAACAGCGGGCTCGGCCGCCACAGCCGGTAGACGTCGAGCACCTCCTCGGGGATCTCGACGTACTGCTCGGTGGAGACCTCTTGGAGGATCAGGTCCATCGGGAACAGCGGCGCCAGGTCGTCCGGCCCGACCGGCTGCCCGGTGCCGGGGTGCAGCACCGGCGGAGGTGGCGTCGGCAGGTCGTGCAGCACGTTGTACCAGCGAGTCGGCATCTCGCTCTCCGCGAGGAGGAACTTGTGCTGCAGCACCTCTGACATGGCGACTCCCTCAGCGAGACACGGACCGCTTTCACACTAGTGACACTGGCGGCCGGGGCGCCACCGTCGGTGCGAGGTCCCCGTCTTGCCGGAGCGGATGAGCTCGAGCCGGGGCTTGGGCCCGTCGGAGCGGCCGGTCTGCGGCTTGCGGCGACCCGCTCGCCAGGGGTCGGGCCAGATCGCGCCGGGTCCGTCGTAGTCCTGCTCCACGGCGGCGTGCAGGGTCCAGCTCGGGTCGTAGAGGTGAACGCGACCGAGCGCACAGAGGTCGGCGCGGCCGGCCATCAGGATCGAGTTCACGTCGTCGTAGGACGAGATCACGCCCACCGCGATGGTCGGGATGCCCAGCCGGTTGCGGATCGCGTCGGCGTACGGCGTCTGGTAGCTGCGGCCGAACGCCGGCCGCTCGCGCTTGGTCACCTGCCCGGTGGAGACGTCGATCGCTGCCGCGCCCGCCTCTGCGAAAGCGGCGGCCACGGCGAGTGCGTCCTCCAGCGTCTGGCCGTCCTCGACCCAGTCGGTCGCGGAGATGCGCACGGTCATCGGCTTCGTCGCGGGCCACACCTCACGCATCGCCTGCCACACCTCGAGCGGGAAGCGCAGCCGGCCGGCGACGTCGCCGCCGTAGCCGTCCGTGCGGTGGTTGGTCGCGGGCGAGAGGAAGCCCGAGAGCAGGTAGCCGTGCGCGCAGTGCAGCTCGAGCAGGTCGAAGCCTGCCTCGGCCGCGCGCCGGGCGGAGGCGACGAACTCGTCGCGGATCGCGTCGAGTCCGGCGCGGTCGAGCTCGAGGGGTGTCTGGTTCTGCGGCGAGTAGGGGACCGGAGAGGCGGCGACCACGTCCCAGTTGCCTGTCGGCAGCGGCTCGTCCATGCCCTCCCACATCAGCTTCGTCGAGCCCTTCGCGCCGGAGTGGCCGAGCTGGCAGCCGATGGCGGCCGAGCTGTGCGCGTGCACGAAGTCGACCGCGCGCTTCCAGCCGTCGCGCTGCTCGTCGGTCCACAGGCCGCCGCACCCGGGACTGATGCGTCCCACTGCCGACGGGCAGATCATCTCCGTCATCACGAGCCCCGCGCCGCCGAGCGCCTTGCCGCCGAGGTGGACGAGGTGAAACTCCGTCGGGACGCCGTCCTCGGCGACGTACATGTCCATCGGGGAGACGATCACCCGGTTGTTGAGCGTGAGCCCGGGACCCTGCGGCGCGCGCAGCGTCACCGGCTGGAACATCGGCGGGGTGGTGGGCCGGCCTCCGCACGCGCTTGCGTACCACTCCTCGCACCGGTCCACGAACTCCGGGTCGCGGACGCGCAGGTTGTCGTAGGTGACCCGCCGCGAGCGGGTCATGATGTTGAACGCGAACTGGGTGGGCTCCTGGTGGACGTACTGCGCCAGGTTCTCGAACCACTCCAGGCTGGCCTGGGCCGCGCGCTGGGTGGAGAGCACCACCGCCTTCCGCTCCTCCTCGTACGTCGCGAGCGCCGACTCGGCGGTCTCCTCCTCGTGCAGGCACGCCGCGAGCGCCAGCGCGTCCTCCATCGCCAGCTTGGTGCCGGAGCCGATCGAGAAGTGGGCGGTGTGGGCCGCGTCGCCGAGGATCACCACGCTCGCCCTGCCGGGCTCGGCGTGGACCCAGCGCTCGTTGCGGACGGTCGTGAACGAGACCCAGCGCGAGTTGTTGGCCAGCACGTCGTGCCCGTCGAGCACGTCCGCGAAGAGCTCTCGGATCATGGCGATCGACTTCTCGTCGGACTCGCCGGGCGACCAAGGCCTGTCGGCGAAGTCCGCGAAGCCCGCACGCCGCCAGACCTCGCTCGTCATCTCCACGATGAACGTCGACCCGGTCGCGTCGAACGGGTAACCATGGATCTGCATCACGCCGTACGGCGTCTCGCGGATGTAGAACTTGAACGCCTCGAAGACCAGGTCGGTGCCCAACCACATGTAGCGGCAGTCGCGTACGTCGAGGCTGGGCCGGAAGGTGTCGGCGTACCGGCGGCGGACCAGGGAGTTCACGCCGTCGGCGGCGACGACCAGGTCGTGCGTCGCGGTGAGCTCGTCGAGGTCGGGCGCCTCGGTGCGGAAGTGCAGCGTCACGCCGAGCTCGCGGCAGCGCCCTTGCAGGATCTCGAGGAGCCGGCGGCGGCTCATCGCGGCGAAGCCGTGGCCGCCACTGGTGATGACCTCGTCCTTGAAGTGGACGTCGATGTCGTCCCAGATCGCGAACTCGCGCTGCATCTGCGCGAAGACCGCCGGGTCGGCGTGCTCGATGCCCCCGAGCGTCTCGTCGCTGAACACGACGCCGAACCCGAAGGTGTCGTCCGCGGCGTTGCGCTCCCAGACCGTGATCTCGTGCTGCTGTCCGGTGGTGGCGGCGACCTGCTGGGCCAGGGCTGAGAAGTAGAGCCCGCCGGGGCCGCCCCCGATCACCGCGATCCGCATCTGCCCTCCGATCCGACGGGATGAGGTTTCACCAGACATTGCGTCTTCTTGACGAGCGTTGTCAAGGCGCAATACGGTCGCCGGTATGCCCGGCAGTGCGAGCGACCCGGATGTCGAACCCCCGGATGTCGAACCCGTGGCGGCGTACGGGCTGACCGCCGGGCAGGACGAGTACGCCGCGTGGGTGCGGTCGGTGGCGGTCACCCTCTCCGACATCGAGCCCGTGCACGGCGGGGTCAACCAGCCACTGATCGAGGCGATGGGCCGCGCCGGGCTGCTGCGTGGGCTCTTCGGAGGAGCGCCCAGCGAGTCGCCCCGCGACGCGGCCGCCATGCAGCTGTGCCTGCTCCGCGAGATGCTCGCCACGATCAACACCGAGGCGGAGACCGCCCTGGCCCTTCAGGGACTCGGCGCCTACCCCATCCTCCAGTCCGGGAACGTCGTCACCCGTGACCGCTGGATCCCCGGTGTCGCGAGCGGTGACGTGGTGCCGGCGTTCGCCCTGTCCGAGCCCGACGCGGGTTCGGACGCCGGCGCGCTCTCGCTCGAGGCGCGGCCGGACGGCGACGGGTGGACGCTGCACGGCACTAACACCTGGATCTCCAACGCGCCCGACGCCGACGTCTACTGCGTGTTCGCCCGTACCACCGCGGGCACCGGTGCCCGCGGCGTCTCGGCGTTCGCGGTAGCGGGCGACGCTCCTGGCCTCACGGGTGAGCGTCTCGACATGCTCGCCCCCCATGCGCTCGGCACGCTCCACTTCGACGGCGTCCGCGTCTCGAGGGACGAGCTGCTCGGCGAGGTCGACCGGGGCTTCGGGGTCGCGATGCGGACGCTGGACCTGTTCCGCCCCAGCGTCGGCGCCTTCGCCGTGGGCATGAGCCAGGCCGCCCTCGACGCCAGCGTGGCCTGGGCCAGGGAACGCGAGCTCTTCGGCGGGAAGCTGATCGACCTGCAGGCCACCCAGCACACGCTGGCCGAGATGGCGACGCGGATCGAGGCCGGCCGCTTGCTGGTGCGCAGGGCGGCCGCGGCCTACGACGCCGGCGCGCCGTCGCACCAGATCACCACGACCGCAGCGCAGGCCAAGCTCTTCGCCACCGAGACCGCGCAATGGGTGGTCGACCAAGCCGTCCAGCTGCATGGTGCACGCGCGCTGCAGCGCGGTCACCTGCTCGAGCGGCTCTATCGTGAGGTGCGGGCGCCGCGGATCTACGAGGGTGCCTCCGAGGTGCAGCGGACGATCATCGCCCGCGGACTCATGAAGGGGGAGCGATGAGTCGCTACCGCGCCAGCGCGGCGATCACCGAGGACTGGCAGCACTTCGACTTCTCGGTGGCCGACGGCGTCGCCACGGTGACCCTGAACCGCCCCGAGAAGATGAACCCGCTGACCTTCGAGTCGTACGCCGACCTGCGCGACCTGCTCACCGAGCTCCCGCACCGCGGCGACACGAAGGTGCTCGTCATCCGCGGTCAGGGCAAGGGGTTCTGCGGCGGCGGCGA
>JBQCEF010000239.1:0-3807 GCA_051960495.1 Nocardioides sp.
CGAGCAGCGGCAGCACGCCGAGCAGGGACCCGCCGGGGACCAGCTGCGACAGCACCGGCCACAGCACGGCCGGCGACAGCAGCACGAAGACGACCGCGAGCACCGAGGTCACCAGCCCGTGCCGCCGGGCCGCCGCGACCTCGCTGGTCAGCCGCGCGTCCGGACGGCGCGTCGCGGCCAGCACGACGAGGACCACCGTCCCGACCGCGAGCAGGAGCAGGAGCGGTACGACGAGCACCAGGCCGGCGAACATCAGAGACCCCCTATGACTGAATGACTTAAGACATTAAGTCATTGATCGAGGTGCCGCAAGTCCTGCCAGCTGTCCACGTCGACGGCCTCCTCGCCGACGACCGGCACCTCCGCGAGCCGGAGCCCCCCGACGAGGCGTCGTACCGGCAGCCCGGGCTCCTGCGACGGGTCCGCGGGCCGGGCCGCCTCCAGGGACGCCGTGCGGTAGACCGCCGCCAGCGTCTGCTGCCGACCGCCGGCGTCGACGAGCACCGCGCCGTCGACCGCCGGGTCGGCCTCCACCGCCCAGGTCAGGCGGGCCACGGTCCCGGCGTTCACCTTCGGCATGTCGACCGCGAGCACGACCACGAGGTCGGGAGCCTGGTCGAAGCGGGCGAGCCCCGCGAGGATGCCGGCGGCCGGCCCGCCGAGCGGCGGGTCCTCCCGGGTCCAGGCGACCGGACGGCTGGTGGGCACCTCGGCGCCGACGACGACCACCTCGCGGGCCACCAACGTGGCGGCCAGGGCACGCTCCAGCAGGGACACCCCGCCCACCTCGAGGGAGGCCTTGTCGGCCCCGCCCATCCGCGCCGCCGTCCCGCCGGTGAGGATCAGCGCGCCGAGGCGCAGGGGCTCGCTCATGCCGGCAAGTCTGGCAGGCTGGCCGGATGGACACCCTCGGCGTCTTCTGCGTGCAACGCTCCTCGAGCCTCGACCCGGCGGACAACCGGGCGGCCCTCGACGTGGTCGCCGAGATCTGCGCCGGCCGGCCGCGGCCCGATCTGGTCGTGTTCCCGGAGGTCTTCGCCCGCGACTTCGGCAAGCCCGGGTCGGACGTCGGGCCGTACGCCGAGCGACTGGACGGCCCGTTCGTCTCCCGGCTCGCCGAGCTGGCCGGCGCGCACGACGTGACCCTGGTGGCCGGCATGTTCGAGGTCGGCGACGACCCGGCGCGGCCCTTCAACACCCTGGTGGTCGTCGGGCCGGAGGGCCTGCGCGCGTCGTACCGCAAGATCCACCTCTACGACTCCTTCGGCTACCGCGAGTCCGACCGCCTCGGTGCCGGCGCGCTGGAGCCGGTCGTCGTGGAGGTCAACGGCTGGCAAGTGGGTCTGATGACCTGCTACGACCTGCGCTTCCCCGAGCTCGCCCGCAGCCTCGTGGACCGTGGCGCCGAGCTCCTGCTCGTGCCCGCCGCGTGGGTTGCCGGCGACCTGAAGGTCGACCACTGGCGCACGTTGCTGCGGGCGCGGGCGATCGAGAACACCGTGTACGTCGCGGCCGCGGCCCAGCCGGCTCCCCGCTACTGCGGCCACTCGATGGTGGTCGGCCCGGACGGTCGGGTGCTCGTCGAGGTGGAGGGCGCGGACCCCGACGGGGTGTTCGCCGCGTTGGACCACGCGCACCTCGAGGCGGTGCGCGAGACGAATCCGTCGCTGGCGAACCGCCGCCTATAGTTGCCGACCGTGACCCGGACGGAGCAGCGACCTGGCCGGCGGCGGGCGGAGCGTGCGCCCCGCAGGTCGCCGCTGGCCCGGCTCCGGGTCCCGACGCTTCGCGCTCCGCGCCCGCGGTCGCCGCGCCTGCTGACCGCCGGGTGGTTCGTCTTCGTCCTCGCGGCGGCCGCGATCCTGGTCGCCGAGCGCACGCCGCTCCGGATGACGCCTGACTGGCTGCCGGTCGCCGCCGCGGTGACGGTCACGACGGCCTACACGCTCGCGCTGGGGGTCCGCACCGGCGGTCGCCCGCTGGTCGCCGGCGGACTCGCGCTGGTGCTGACACTCGCCGCCGTCGTCTCCGCCGTCCCGGTGCTGGTCGCCGGCGCCGCGGTCTGCACGGCTGCGGTCGGCGCGGTCCTCGGCGTCCTCGCGACCACGCCGGCGCCACGCTTCCGCGCCGTGGTCCGCGAGCTCGTCGTCGCGACCGCGGTCGCGGTCGTCGCGGCGATGGCGGCCGACTCCTACGGCGCGCAGGTGTCTCTCGAGCGGGCCGGCTACCTGTCGCTCGCGCTGGCCCTGCTCGGCGCGATCGTGCTCGTCTTCCGGCTCGGCAACGGGTTCCAGGGGCTCGGCACCCGCGGCGCGGTCGTCGTCGTCGGCGGGCTCGGCCTGCTCGCGCTCACGCTCGCCTACACCGAGGCGTTGAGCCGGTGGGGCTCGCCCCAGCTGGTGACCGGCCTCGAGGACGCGGTGGCCTGGGTCCGCGACGTCGCCGGCGCGGTCCCGCGCCCGATCGAGTTCCTGCTCGGCTTCCCCGCGTTGGCCTGGGGCGTCTCCACCCGTGCCCGGCGGCGCCAGGGCTGGTGGGCCTGCGCGTTCGGTGCGGCGGGACTGGCCGGGGTCGCGACCACGCTGGTCGCCACCCGGCTGACGCTGGCGGAGGCCGGCATCGGGCTGGCCTACAGCCTGGTGCTCGGCCTGGTGCTCGGCTACCTCGCGATCCGGGTGGACGCCTTCTTCTCGGGCACCCGGGGCAGGCGGGCCCGGCGCGCGGAGGAGGCGGCCGCGCACCGGCCCGAGTCGCGGCGCACCGCCGCACTGCTGTGAGCCCACGCCGTACCTGCGGGTAATCGCTGCGGTTGTGTAGCGTCGCCGCCATGGCGCGTGAAGCACGGACCGCAGACATCGTCGCGGAGATGGTGGCCAACGTGATGACGGTGGCCGTGGCGCCCGGCGACTCGGTCGCTGCGGGGGACACCGTCGTGCTGCTGGAGTCGATGAAGATGGAGATCCCGGTGCTCTCCGAGCACGCCGGGCGCGTCTCGTCGGTCAAGGTCACCGCCGGCGACGTCGTGCAGGAGGGAGACGTCCTGGTCTCCCTCGACCTCACCTAGACTCGCCCTCGTGTCCTGGCCCCGGCCGGGTGCACGGAGGGGTGCCGGAGTGGCCGATCGGAACCGCCTTGAAAGCGGTCGCTGGCAGAGATGTCAGCCGCGGGTTCGAATCCCGCCCCCTCTGCGTTCGGTAGGTTGCGCAGGTGCAGACACGCATCCTCGCGCTCGGTGGCGGCGGTTTCTCCATGGAGCCGGACAACCCGCTGCTCGACGACTTCCTGCTCTCGCTGGTCCGCCGGCGCGGGGGACGCCCCCGCGTCTGCTTCGTGCCGACGGCCAGCGGTGACGCCGAGGGGTACGTCGACCGGTTCGCCGAGGCGTTCCGCGACCGCGCGGAGCCGTCGGTGCTGCGGCTGTTCAGCCGGGAGCACGCGGACCTCCGGGCATTCCTCGCCGAGCAGGACGCGGTCTACGTCGGCGGTGGGAACACCGCCAGCCTGCTGGCCGTCTGGCGGGCGCACGGGCTCGGCGAGGCGCTCGCCGACGCCGCAACCGACGGTCTCGTGCTGGCCGGTCTGAGTGCCGGCATGAACTGCTGGTTCGAGGCGTCGGTCACGGACTCGTTCGGCCCCGGCCTCGAAGGGCTGCGCGACGGGCTCGGCCTGGTCGGGGGCAGCGCGTGCCCGCACTACGACGGGGAGGAGCTGCGCGCCCCGACGTACCGCTCGCTGGTCGCCGACGGCTTCCCCGCCGGCCACGCCGCCGACGACGGCTGCGCCCTGCTGTTCGAGGACGGCAAGCTC
>JBQCEF010000240.1:0-10323 GCA_051960495.1 Nocardioides sp.
TCCTCCACGCGCTGCCCGGCCACCTCGGTGACCAGCCGGTCGCCACCCATGCCGATGGCACGGTGCAACCGCCACGCCTCGACGGGGACCCCGATGCCGCGGAACGCGCGCATCCACGCCCCGACGTGCACGTAGACCGAGTCCACCAACGTCCCGTCCACGTCCAGCACCACGGTGTCGACGTCTCGCGACACACTCATCTTCACGACCTCCCTGAGCTCCTCGCCGCCCGTCCGGGCGACATGCGGACGTACCCGCTCCGGCGTCTCCACAAACTGCATACCCCGACCCGGCCGGGGGTAGAGGACAAGGAGCACGGCACGCCCACTTTCGTACCGAGAGGACCCGCATGACCGTCAAGCTCGCCGTCATCTACTACTCGTCCACCGCCACCGTCGACTCCATGGCTCGCCGGGTGGCGCTCGCGGCGGAGAAGCACGGCGCCGAGGTTCGGCTGCGGCAGGTGGACGAGCTCGCCCCGCCGGCCGCGATCGACAACAACCGGGAGTGGCGCGAGCACCTCGACGCGACCGCCGACGAGCCGAAGGCCCAGCCCGAGGATGTGGTGTGGGCCGACGCCGTCCTGTTCGGCACGCCGACCCGGTTCGGCAACGTGTCCAGCCAGCTCAAGAACTTCCTCGACAGTCTCGGACCGCAGTGGTCCAACGGAGAGCTGGCCGA
This sequence comes from Nocardioides sp., assembly GCA_051960495.1. Lineage (GTDB taxonomy): Bacteria > Actinomycetota > Actinomycetes > Propionibacteriales > Nocardioidaceae > Nocardioides_B. The sequence goes on from JBQCEF010000240.1 coordinate 682, forward strand.
CAAGGTGTACGCCGGCTTCACCGCGAGCCAGACCGAGCACGGCGGCCAGGAGACGACCCTGCTGGCGCTCTACAACACGATGTACCACTTCGGCGGCATCCTGGTGCCGCCCGGCTACACCGACCCGGTGAAGTTCCAGGACGGGAACCCCTACGGCGTCGGCCACGTCACCGGCCCCGACAACGACGCCCCGCTCGAGAACGTCCAGCTGGACGCGCTCGACCACCTCGTGGAGCGGGTGCTGTCGGTCGCCGAGAAGCTGCAGGACTGAGTCAGGCCGCCTGCTCGCGCGCATAGAGCTCGACGAAGCGGGCCAGCAGCAGGGGCGGCACGCTGACGGTGCTCGCGCGCGCCATGTCCTTCAGCGACTCGGCCTCGTGCGGCGCGAAGTACCCGGAGTGCTTGTAGACCTCGATCCGCAGGCACAGCCCCTCCGCGTCCAGCTCGGGATGGAACTGGGTGGCATAGACGTGCCGCCCGACCCGGAAGCCGTGGACAGGGCACGTCGCGGACTGCGCGAGGTGGACGGCGTGGCCGGGCAACGAGGCGATCGCCTCCTTGTGTCCGGTGAAGGCCTCGAACCGGGGCGGCAGCACGCCGAACAGCGGGTCCTGGACGCCCGCCTCGGTGAGCTCGACCTCGACAGCGCCGACCGGCTCGCTGTAGGTGGCGTCCACGACCGCCCCCTGGTGGGTGCCGAGGGTGCCGATCCCGTAGCAGGCGCCGAGGAACGGGATGTCGCGTTCCACCACGACGTCGAGCAGTCCGGTGAGGTCGGCCTCGACCCGGCGCTGCACGGCGGACTTCCGCTCCGGGGGGTCGCTGGAGTTGAACGGGCCGCCGCCGAGGAAGATGCCCGACCAGGCGTCGACGTCCACCGGCCCCAGCGGCCGTTGCTCCAACCGGACCCGTTGCAGCTCGTGCTCCGCCAGCCCCGTGAACGTGAGAAAAGCGTCGTACTCGTTGTCGGCGGCTTCCTCGTCGTCGCGGGTGCTGAGCAGCGCGAACGGCCTCATCCTCGGCACGCCGACCCGGTCAGGAGCTGGCGCCGTCGAGCCGGACCGCGTCCTCGTCGGTCGCCGGCTCGGGGGAGGCCTGGGGAACGCCGAGCCAGGGGTTCTCCTCGAGCTGCGCGACCGCGGAGTAGTCCTCGGGGAGCGCGCGGCGCTCCACCACGGCCCGCGCCACGTCACGCAGCTTCACGTTGGCGTGGCTCGAGTAGCGCCGGAGCACCTCGAACGCGGTCTCCAGCCCCATGTCGTACTGCGCCATCAAGATGCCCTGCGCGACGCCGATCAGGTGCCGGCTCTGCAGCGCGGTCTGCAGGCCGGTCACCAGGTTGGCGTTGTTGATCGCGGTCGCGGCGTGCGAGGCGAACACCAACGCCAGGTCGACGCTGTCGGGGTCGAAGGCGTGCGGCCGGGCCGCGTAGAGGTTGAGCGCCCCCAGCGTCTCCTTGTCGTTGGCCAGGCGCACGCTGAGGATCGAGCCGGCGCCGGCCGCTGCGGCCCGGGGGCCCCACCGCGGCCAGCGCTCGTCGTGGGCGACGTCGTGGATCAGGTAGGCCTCGTCCTCGGACACCGCGTCGAGGCACGGGCCTTCGTCCAGCTCGTACTGCCAGGCGTCGCACTGGTCGGCCACCGAGGACGTCGACGCCACCGAGTCGGGCTGCTGCTCACGGCGGCGGCGGAGCGTGATGCTCGCGAAGTCGACCGCCGGGACGATCTCGACCGCCCGCTCGGCGATCCGCTGGAAGGACAGGCCGCCCTCCGGGCGGGTCATCAGGTCCCGGCTGAGCTGGGCGAAGTACGCCGCCACCTCCGACGAGCTGTTCACAGGCCCCTCCTCGCACCCGAACGCTGCCACGGCGACCCGCGGCCCGCGCCGTAGCGGGCGGTCGGATCGACCAACGCGTCAGGATAGCCCGGACCGCAGCTCCTGGAGGATCCGACTGAGCAGACGAGACACGTGCATCTGCGTCACGCCGATCTCCTTGGCGATCTCGTCCTGGGTCCAACCCTTGAAGAAGCGCAGGTGCAGGATCAGCTGGTCGCGCTCGCTGAGCTGCCGCACCACCGGGGCGAGCATCAGCCGAGCCTCTGCGGCGTCCTGCTCGGTGTCGTCGGCAGGCAGCAGGTCGCCGAGTGCCGCGGAGTTCTCGTCGTCGGAGACCTTGCGGTCCAGCGACGACGGGCTGAAGCAGCCGTCCGCGGACAGCGCCTCGTGGATCTCCTCGACATCCGCGTCGAGGTGACGGGCGATCTCGGAGGGTCGGGGGGAGCGACCCAGCGACTGGGTGAGCTCGGTGGCCGCGGCCATGATCCGGCTCTGCAGCTCCTGAATCCGTCGCGGCGGGCGCACGGTCCAGCCGTGGTCGCGGAAGTGCTTGCGCACCTCGCCGCGGATCGTCGGGACCGCGTAGGCGAGGAAGTCGTTCTGGCGTGTCGGGTCGAAGGCGTGAGCCGCCTTCACCAGACCCAGGCGGGCGACCTGCTCGAGGTCGTCGGGGGAGATGCCGCGGTTGCGGTAGCGCATCGCGATCGAGTGGGCGACCCCGAGGTTGACCACCACGAGCTCGTCCACCAGGCGGTGGCGTTCCTCCTCGTCCTGGGTGGCTCCGAGCTGCAGGAGCAGCTCGGCGGTGCGGTCGGAGCGGTACCCGCGGTCATCGGGGCGGGTGGTGGTCGTGGGGCCCGACGGACTGGTGCCGTGAGTGGGCTGGGTGGGGATGTCGGCGGAAAGAGTGTCCGCCGCGACGTGCGTGGTCAAGCCGATCACCAGGCTCTCGTATCGCGCCGACGCACACTGGTGCTGGTCGCCGGCGACACAGAGTCGGGCCTTGCCGTCTTCTCCAGCAAGGGTGTGGCAGCCGGAGGCGGGGCCCCCGAAAGCCGATCACTCGCCACCATACCCACCGGCCCGCAAATATCACCCTGCGGCGGAAGAAACCCTCCATGCAGCAAAGAGACTGCGGTCGCGCAAGCAATTCGGTGCCGAGTGCTGGCATGCACGCGTCGGTCGCCGGGTACGGCGTGGGGCGGGATCGACCGGCGTCAGGGGTCCGGTCGGACCGCCGCCCGAGGGGAGCCGCACGATGCCGTTCGTCGGGGGACCGCGCCGCGACACCGCGCTGGACCGTCACCTCCTGCACGAGATGGGTCAGGTGATGCGCGCCCTGGAGGCCAACGGGCCTCGGACCGAGGAGGAGCTGGGCCTGCTCGTGGGTGCGCCCTACTGGGAGCGCAACCGCTTCCAGCACGCCCTCGGCGTGATGCTCGGCGACGGCCTGGTCCGCCGTGACGGGGCCGGCCTGCTCTGGCCGGAGTCCTGAGCGCGACCGCGGCGCAGCGGCCCCGGAGCCGATCAGAAGATGACGACGGCGCCGACGACGGCCGGGGCGAGCCCGAGCAGCAACCAGCTGCTGACCAGCCGGTGCCGGTGGATGAGCAGCGCCGCCACCATGGCGATCACACCGAAGGCGGCTGCGATCACGAGGAGCCCGACCCGGGCCACGAGCTTGTCGGCGAAGGCGGCGGCCACCACGAGGCCCATCGCGAGGTGCATGATCGTCGTCGCGGCCAGGGTGGAGAGCACCCACTTCTGCACCGTGCCGAGGCTCATCGGCTCGCGGTTCTGCGGGCGGGGGTTGGCCGGGTCCATGAGGTGCCGGCGCACCTTGGCCGGGGGGAGGGAGCCGTGTTCGCTCATCTCGGCTACTCCGTCCCCGAGGAGATCTTCTCGATGAGCGCGGTGGTGGAGATGGCCGGCGTGCGGGGGAGGTAGCGCACCTCGCAGATGTCCTCGAACTCGTCGAACTTGCCGGCCCAGTCGTCGCCCATGACCAGGACGTCCGCGCTGTGCTCGAGGATGTAGTCACGCTTCTGCTCCAGCGACTCCTCGACGAACACCTCGTCGACGGCCTTCAGGGCGGCGACGATCTCCATGCGCTCGGCCTGCGAGAACACCGGCGCGCGGCCCTTCTTGCGCTCGTTGAGTGCGTCGGCGGACACGCCCACGACGAGCCGGTCGCCGAACGACGCGGCCCGCTCGATCACCCGGAGGTGGCCCACGTGGAACACGTCGAAGGTCCCGAAGGTGATGACGGTGCGGCTCATGCCCCGATCCTCGCACGGCCGGGGGGCCCGGCGGGCCCGGTGTGACCGGGGCCGCATGGCGGCGGCACCGACCGCCAGGTTAGCCTTACCTAAGTTGAGCCACCGGGCTCGTGCCGAGCCGTGTGCAGTCCCCGCCGCAGTCCCCGAAGGAGCCCGATGCGCAGGTCCGTCCGCGCCGCCGCAGCCGTCGCCACGCTCTCCCTGACCACTCTGCTGGCCGGGTGCGGCTTCCTGGGGATCGGCGGTGACGAGCCGGGCGACATCCAGGTCTACTCCGCGCGGCACTACGACCTCGAGGACGCGTTCGTCGAGTACGAGAAGGAGACCGGGCAGAAGGTCGACTTCATCTACGGCGACGACGCCGAGCTGCTCGAGCGGCTCAAGGCCGAGGGCGACGCCAGCCCTGCCGACGTCTACATGACCGTCGACGCCGGCAACCTGTGGAACGCCGCGCGCCAGGGCGAGCTCGCCGAGCTGGACTCGCCGGTGCTCGACAAGGCCGTTCCCCAGGAGTACCGCGATCCCCAGAACCGCTGGTTCGGCCTGGCCCTGCGGGCCCGCACCGTCGCCTACAACCCGGACGCGGTGGACCCCTCGGAGTTCGACACCGAGAACACCTACGCCGACCTCGCCGACCCGAAGTGGAAGGGCCGGCTGTGCATGCGGGACGAGACGGAGGCCTACACGCAGTCCTTGGTCGCGAGCCTGATCGACCTCTACGGCCGCGACCGGACCCTGAGCATCGTCAAGGGGTGGGTCGCCAACGACGTGCAGATCATGAGCAACGACATCTTGCTGATCGAGGCCGTCGACAGCGGTGCCTGCGACGTGGCGCTGGTCAACCACTACTACCTGGCCCGCGAGATGGACGACAAGCCCGACCTCGACGTCAAGCTGTTCTGGGCCAGCCAGGACGGCGCTGGCACGCACGTGAACCTCTCCGGGGGTGGCGTGGTCAAGTCCTCCGACGCCCCCGCGAAGGCACAACAGCTCCTCGAGTGGCTCGCCACCGACGGCCAGAAGGCGTTCGTCGGCGACAACCACGAGTACCCGGTCAACCCCGAGGTGGCGCCCGACGACGTGATCGCCGGCTTCGGGAAGTTCAAGCCGATGCCGATCAACGCGGAGGCCTACGGCGACCTGAACGCCCAAGCCGTCGACCTGCTCGCCGAGGCCGGCTACGAGTGACCGCCCCGGTGGCCCTGGCGCGCCGGCTGCGCCCGCACCGACCACGCCGAGTCGCCGGCTCCGGCCGCCCGGCGTGGTCGCTGTTCGTGCTCCTGGTCGCCGTCCTGGTCGCCACCCCCGTCCTCGCGGTGGTCCTCGACGGGCTGACCAGCGCCGACCAGCTGAACCTGCCGCGCAACCTGGGCGGGATGGTGCGCACCACGATCGGGCTCATGCTCGGCGTGGGCGTGGGGACGCTGGTCGTGGGCGGCGGCCTCGCCTGGCTGGTGACGGCCTACCGGTTCCCGCTGCGTGACGTCCTGGTGTGGCTGCTGGTGCTGCCGCTGGCGATGCCGGCGTACATCCTCGGCTTCGTCTTCCTGTCCACCTTCGACGTGTCCGGTCCGGTGCAACGCGGGTTGCGCGACCTGTTCGGAGCCGACGTCTGGACGCCCGACGTGCGCTCGCTGCCCGGCGCGGCGCTGGTGATGTCGCTGTCGCTGTTCCCCTACGTCTACCTGATGGCCCGCGCGGCGCTCGTGGAGCAGTCGCCGACGACGTACGACGCGGCCCGCACGCTCGGCGCCGGCCGCGCCCGGGCGTTCTGGCGCGTGCTGCTCCCGCTGGCCCGGCCCTCCCTCGCCGCCGGCCTCGCGCTGGTGATGATGGAGACGCTCACCGACTTCGCCACCGTGCAGTACTTCGGCGTGAAGACGGTCTCGGTCGGCGTCTACCTGGTGTGGAAGGGCACCTTCGACTTCCACTCCGCGACGCAGCTGTCCGTGCTGGTGCTGCTGTTCGCGGTCGCGGTGCTCGCCGGCGAGCGGCTGCTGCGGGGCCGGGCGCGCTACCACCAGCGCGGCGGCCGTGGCCAGGGCCTGCAGCCGCGACGGCTGACCGGGTGGCGGGGCTGGGGCGCGACGACGCTGTGCCTGCTCGCGCTGGCAGCCGGGTTCTTCGTGCCGGTGGTCCGGCTCGTGCTCTGGGCGGTGGCCGAGGCGCGCGAGAACCCGTCCGGCTTCGTCGACCCCCGCTTCGGGGAGTACCTCGCGAACAGCCTCGGCGTCGCGACGATCGCGGCGGCCGGATGCGTGGCGCTGTCGCTGGTGATGAGCCACGCGGTGCGGCTCGGCGGCGGCGGCATGGTCCGCTCGGCGGCGCAGCTGACCACGTTCGGCTACGCGGTGCCCGGGGCCGTCATCGGCATCGGGGTGCTGCTCGCGTTCGCAACGCTCGACCGGGGGCTGAAGGCGGTGGGGGTCCCCGGCGGCACCGGGCTGCTGGTGACCGGGTCCGTGCTCGGCATCCTCTATGCCTACCTGGTCCGGTTCCTGGCGCCGGCGTACCAGGCGGTGGACGCCAGCTTCAGCAAGGTGCAGCCGAGCATGACGCTGTCGGCCATGAGCCTGGGCGCCACCCCGATGCGGATCCTGCGCCGGGTGCACCTGCCGCTGGTCCGCCCCGGCGTGGCGGTCGCCCTGGTGCTGGTCGCCATCGACGCGATCAAGGAGCTGCCGATCGTGCTGCTGCTGCGCCCCTTCGGCTTCACTACGGTGTCGGTGTGGGTGTTCCAGCTGGCCGGGGAGAACTTCTGGCAGAAGGCGGCGATGCCGGCGCTGGTCATCGTGGCCGCGGCCGTCGTCCCGGTGTTCTTCCTGTTCCGTCAGGTCCGTGCCGCCGACAGCCGCGGGAGGGCCTGAGATGACCACCGGCCCCACGGACGCGTCGCTGGTGCTCGAGGACGTGTCCAAGAGCTACGGCGCGGTCACCGCCGCCGACGCGGTGTCGCTGCGCGCGGCGCCGGGCGAGCTGGTGACCCTGATCGGGCCGTCCGGCTGCGGCAAGTCGACGACCTTGCGACTCGTGGCCGGGCTGGAGCGCCCGGACTCGGGGACCATCACCATCGCCGGCGAGGAGGTCGCGGGCCGCCGGTGCTGGGTGCCGCCGGAGCGTCGCCGCGTCGGGCTGGTGTTCCAGGACCACGCCCTGTTCCCGCACCTCACCGTGGCCCGCAACGTCGCGTTCGGCATCGACCGGCTGCCGCGCGCCGAGCAGCGCGCCCGGGTCGGGGAGGTGCTGGACCTGGTCCGCCTCGGCGACCTTGCCTCGCGCTACCCCCACGAGCTGTCCGGCGGCGAGCAGCAGCGCGTGGCCCTTGCACGCGCGCTGGCCCCGCGGCCCGCCGTCGTGCTGCTCGACGAGCCGTTCAGCAGCCTCGACGAGACGCTGCGTGCCCAGGTGCGCGCCGAGACCGTCAATGCGCTCCGGGAGACCGGCACCACCGCGATGCTCGTGACCCACGACCAGACCGAGGCGCTCTCGACCGGTGACCGGGTCGTGGTGATGCGCGGTGGCCGGATCGAGCAGGCTGACACGCCGCAGCGCGTGTTCGAGGCGCCGGCCACCCGGTTCGTGGCGTCGTTCATGGGCGACGCCGACTTCCTGCCCGCCCACGTGCAGAACGCCCTGCTCACCTGCGAGATCGGGGTGGTCTCGACCGTACCCGGGTGGGCCCACACCGACGTGGACGTCGACGTCGTGCTGCGGCCGCACGAGGTGGCCCTCGCGCCCGATCCGGGCTCCGCCGCCCGGGTCGTGGCGGTGGAGTACCACGGCGCCTTCGTGCTGCACACCGTGCGGCTGCCCTCGGGCCGCACGCTGCGATCGTGGCAGACCCACTCCACGCGCTACCCGGTCGACACCCCGGTGTCGGTGTCCGTGGTCGCGGGGATCGCGCCCACGCTGCTCGTCGGCGACCACGCCGTCGAGGGACCGCCGGGCTGAGGAGGGTACGTTCGACGAGATGTCCGCCCCGATCACCGCCAATCCCGAGCTCGACGACGTACGACGCCGCGGGCTGCGCCGGATGCGCTCGCTGGCCGTCGGGCTGCTGCTGTTCGCCGCCGTCGTCTACCTCGCCACCCTCGACCGCGACGGGTTCTGGGGCTACGTCAACGCCGGCGCCGAGGCGTCGATGGTCGGCGCGATCGCCGACTGGTTCGCGGTCACCGCGCTGTTCAAGCACCCGCTCGGCCTGCCGATCCCGCACACGGCGCTGATCCCGCGGCGCAAGGAGGACCTCGGCCGCAGCCTGGAGGAGTTCGTCGGCGAGAACTTCCTGCAGGAGCAGGTGATCCGTGAGCGCATGCAGATCGCCGAGCTCAGCCGGCGGGTCGGGGAGTGGCTCACCGTGGAGCGGCACGCCCGCCGCGTCGTGGACGAGGCCGCGTCGGTGCTGCACATCGGGCTCTCACGGGTGCGCGACGAGGACATGCGGGTGCTCGTCGAGGAGGCGCTGCTGCCCCGGTTCCTGGCCGAGCCGGTCAGCCCGCTGGCGGGCAGCCTGCTCACCGAGATCGTCCGGGACAAGGCCCACCACGGGCTCGTCGACCTCGCCCTGGACGAGGCGCACCGCTGGCTCGAGGGCAACGAGGAGACGTTCAGCGAGATCGTGGGGGAGCGGGCGCCGTGGTGGTCGCCGCCGGCCCTCAACGACCGGGTCACCCACCGGCTGCACGTCGAGCTGGTCGCCTGGATCGCCGACATCCGAGACGACCCCTACCACCACGCCCGCACCGCCCTGGACCACCTGCTCGAGCAGCTCGCCCGCGACCTGCTTCACGACCCCGCCACCCAGGAGCGCGCCGAGCGGCTCAAGGAGCGGGTGCTGGCCCACCCGCAGGTGCTGGTCACGGCCACGTCGCTGTGGAACGCCTTCCGCGCGGCGCTGCTGGCGGCGCTCGCCGACGAGGACGGGCCGGTGCGGGCGCGCGGGCTCGCCGAGCTGACCGCCTTCGGCGACCGGCTGCTCGTGGACGCCCCGCTGCGGCGCCGGCTCGACCGCTACGCCGCAGACCTGGCGGTGTTCGTCGTGGGTCGCTACGGCGACGAGCTGACCGCGGTCATCACCCACACCATCGACCGCTGGGACGGCAAGGAGGCGGCGCGCAAGATCGAGCTCCACGTCGGTCGCGACCTGCAGTTCATCCGGATCAACGGCACGATCGTGGGCGGGCTGGTCGGCGTCGCCATCCACGCTGTCACCATGGTGGTGTGACGATGCGATTCGGACGCAAGCGAAGCAAGGGCGAACCCGTCGTGCGCGAGGTGCCGATCCGCGACGAGGGCATCCGGCTCGGGCAGTTCCTCAAGCTGGCCGACCTGGTCGCCTCCGGCTCGGAGGCCAAGGCGCCGATCGCCGAGGGCCTCGTGCGGGTCAACGGCGAGGTCGAGACCCGTCGCGGGCGCCAGCTGCGCGTGGGCGACGTGGTCGTGCTGCAGGGGCAGGCTGCCCGGGTCGCCGACGGCGACGCCCCGGACAACCTGCCGTGGTGAGACCGGTCAGCGAACGGCCAGCAGG
>JBQCEF010000241.1:0-5087 GCA_051960495.1 Nocardioides sp.
CGCGGCATCATCACGTCGATGACGAGTGCGTCGGGCGGCGACCCGGCGATGCTCGCGAGCGCCTCGGCCCCGTCGCCGGCGAGCGTCACGGCGTACCCGTTGAACTCCAGCGAGCGGCGCAGCGACTCGCGCACCGCCCGGTCGTCGTCGACGACCAGGACGCGGGGGGTGTCGGTGCTCGCAGGGCTCACAGGCCTACCTTGCCACCGGACCCTGAGCCTGCGCTGAGAACCGGGTCGCTCAGAGCAGCGAGCGGGCGGCCTCGCCGGCGCGGCTGCCGTAGCCCGACCCGGGTGCGCCGCCGGCGCCGAACAGGCAGGCGTGGACGAGCAGCGGGAACAGCTGGTGCAGCGGAACCCGGTCCTGCCAGCCGTCGGCGAGCGGGGCCGTCTCCTGGTAGGCGTCGAGCACCCGCGGCAGCTGGGGGCAGCCGAACAGCGCGAGCATCGCCAGGTCGGTCTCGCGGTGGCCGCCGTGCGCCGCCGGGTCGACGAGCCGGACGCGGCCGTCCTGGCCCCACAGCACGTTGCCCGACCACAGGTCGCCGTGCAGCCGGGCGACCGGCTCCGCGGGCCCGGCCAGGTCGACGATCCGGCGCACCACCGCCTCGACCGCGTCGGCGTCGTCGGACGTGATCCCGCCCCGGTCGCGGGCGAGCTTGAGGTAGGGCAGGATCCGGCGGGTGGCGAAGAACTCCGGCCAGGTCGGCGCGGTCCGGTTGGGCAGCGGCAGCGTGCCGATGTAGCCGTCCGTGCCCGACTCGGTGCCGAAGCACGGCGCTCCGGTGGCATGGGTGTGGGCCAGGGCGTGGCCGAACCCGTCGGCGGCCTCGATCGACGGCCGGCCCGGCTCGACCCACGCCAGGATCAGGCAGTCGGGCTCGGCGGCCAGGACCTCCGGGACGTCGACACCCCCGGCATTGCCGAGCCAGCGCAGCCCCTCGGCCTCCGTGGTGAAGAAGTCGGCCGGCGCCTGCGGGCGGGTCTTCATCAGCGCCGAGCTGCCGTCGGACAGCCGGAGCCGGGTCGCGGTGCAGATGTCGCCGCCGGCCACGGGGGAGGTGGCGACCACCGCGGTGTCGAGGAGCGCCTCGGCCCGCTGCGCGATCGTGCCCATGCGTGCCACGTCAGCCGCCCACGAGCTCGCGGTCGAGGGCGTCGACGAGCGCGTCGCAGGTGCGCTCGATGATGGCGAGCACGGTGGCGAACCCGTCGTCGCCGCCGTAGTAGGGGTCGGGCACCTCGCGGTCGCCGTCGCGGGCACGCGGGTCGAACGCCCGGAACAGCATGAGCCGCTCCGGCTCGTCGAGCGCGTCACCGAACTCGCCGACCAGGTCCGCGAGGTTGCTCTCGTCCATCGCGAGGACCAGGTCGTGCTCGGCGAACCAGTGCGCCGCGAACTGCTGGGCCTCGTGCCGGGAGGCGTCGTACCCGTGCGAGGTCAGCAGCGCCGCCGCCCGACGGTCCATCGGGTTGCCGACGTGCCAGCCGCCGGTGCCCGCGCTGACCACCTCGACCTCACCGTCGAGCCCGGCGCGCTCGAGCCGGTCGTTGAGGACCACGTCGGCCATCGGGCTGCGGCAGATGTTGCCCAGGCAGACCAGCGCGACGCGGTACGGCGTACCCGGCTCGCGGGGCGGGGGGAGGCTCGGTGAGGTCATCGGGTCAGTCGCCGTCCGGCAGCACGACCTCGAGCACCCACCCCGCGATGGAGATGATGATCGCGCCGAGCACCGCGGTCCAGAAGCCGTCGACGTGGAAGCCGAGGCCGAACTCGTTGGCCAGCCACTCGGTGAGCAGCAGCATCAGGGCGTTGATCACGAAGATCAGCAACCCGAGCGTCAGCAAGATGAACGGCAGCGAGATCAGCTTCACGATCGGAGCCACCACGGCGTTGACCACCCCGAAGATCAGCGCGACTCCGAGCATGGTGAGCACCTCGTTGTCGCCGGTCACTCGGATGCCGTCGAGCAGCCAGGTCGCTGCGGCGAGCGCCAGGGCGTTCACCGCGACCCATACCAGGAACTTCATGCGACCGATACTGCCAGGTCGCCCGACCAGATGAACGGGCCCGCACGCTCTCGCGAGGTGCGGGCCCGTCGTGGGCCCCCCATCCGGCCCCCTGGGTACCGGCGGACCAGATTTCCCCACCCGGTCTGCCGATCTCCTCAGCATGGCCGCGTTTACCCGAGAAGTCAGCGCCGTTCGGCGCGGAATCGGACATAGAGGCCCGAAATGATGCATCGGCGCGCGGGGCGGCTGGCCCGGCGTGACTAGGGGCCTGGCCGTTCGGCGGAGTCGCGGCGGGCGCGGCGTCGTACTCGTGCAATTGCAGCCCTAGGACGGCCGCACGGCTCGATCGGGCGTCCCAACAGTTCACGTGCGTCCGCCGGACGTCTTCGTCGCGGGATCCGGCGTCCCAACCGTTCACTTGCAGCCGTACGACGCTCCGCGCGCCACCGCTGCCGAGGCCGCGACGTCAGCGGGCCGGCCGGGATGTGTCCTCGCCACCGGGCCGGCCCGCACCGCCGACCAGCTTCGACAGCCCGGCCACCGCGGCCGGGTCCGGGGAGACGGCCGACTTGTTCGTGGCCGCGACCTCCTCGAGGAGCTCCTGGCGGCGCACCTGGACCGAGCGCGGGGCGTCGACCCCGATCCGCACGACGTCGCCCTTGACCTCGAGCACGCTGATGACGACGTCGTCGCCGATCACAATGCTCTCGCCGACGCGACGGCTCAGCACCAGCATGATCGCTCCTGTCGGGGAATCGACGTGTCCGGGTGCCTAGTCTGCCGCCTGGCCCTCGGAGCCCGCGCCCGGCCCGGTCAGCGGCGCCTTCGTGGACAGCGCCGGGTCGTCGAGAACTGCCTGGCCCGCGCGCCGGTTGCGGTGGTTGACCACGACCGGGGCCCGCAGGTTCACGGTGGCGGACTCGGGCGTGTCGCCGAGCGTGACGATCACCAGCGTGAAGACGTCGTCGGCGGACTCGACGGCGAGCGCGTCGACCAGCTCGTCGTCGATCTCGGGGGTGTAGTCGTCGAAGAACGCACCAGGCGGGACGACGACGAAGCTCACATCGGGGTCCTCGAGCGAGCGCAGGTCGCAGATGACGCCGTCGTCGGTGAGCCGGGCGAGCGCGAACCGGCTCAGCTGCGGGAACCCGACGAGCGGGCGGGCGAGCTCGAGGACGGGGATGTCACCGGACACGTCGTGCGGCTCCTGGGTCGGGCGGTGTGCGGTCAGGGTCATCGCAGGAAGTCGATCAACGAGGGCTGGAGCACCCGGGCGGTGGCCCCGAGAGCGGCCTGGTGTGCCACCTCGGCCATCTGCAGGTCCATCACCGCCTTGGCGATGTCGACGTTCTCGACCTCCGAGAGCGCCGCGGTGTTGTCGAGGTTGGTGTCGGTCAACGTGGTGAGCGCTCCTTCGACCCGACCATAACGGGTGCCGACGTCCGCCAGGGCGCTGAGCATCTGCTTGGAGACCGCGTCGATGCGGGTCAGCTTGTCGCCGATGGCGGCCGAGTCGGCGGGTTCCGTGGTCATCGCGGCGATCGTGTCGTCCATGACCTTGAACAGGTCGTCGCCGTTCACCTCGAACGCCTCTCGCCCGGTGACGTTCACCTTCACCGGCATCCCATCGCCGACGACCCGGATGACGTCGCCGTCGTCCCCGTTGTACGTCGTGGCCGGCGGGGTGCCCGTCATCGTGTACGCCGGTCCGGTGCTCGTGCCGCCGAACAGTGGACGCCCCATGTGCTCGGTGTTGGCGAGCGAGACCAGCGACTCCTTGATCTGCTTGAGCTCCGAGGCGATGGCCGCTCGCGCGTCGGGCCCGTTGGAGCCGGTCGAGGCGCCCTGGACGATCAGGTCGCGGGCACGTCGTACGTTGTCGACCATCGTGGTCAGCGTGTTGTCGGTCCGGCCGAGGTAGCTCAGGCCGTCGGAGGCGTTGCGGGAGTACTGCGCGTCGGCGGCGAGCTGGGCCCGCAGCCGCATCGCGTCGTTGGTGCCGGTCGGCGAGTCCGAGGGCCGGTTGATCAGCCGGCCGGTCGACAGCTGCTCCTGGCTGCGGGCGAGCCGGTTCATCCCGGACTGCATCGACGACAGGGAGCGCTCGACCATTAGGCGCTGGGTGATCCGCGGCGTGCTCATCAGCGCAGCCCCGTCCGGTTGATCAGCGTGTCGAGCATCGAGTCCATCGCAGTGAGCACACGGGCGGCGCCTTCGTAGCCTCGCTGGGCTGCCAGCAGGTTCACCATCTCCTCGTCGATGCTGATGCCCGAGAGCGCCTCGCGGGATCCGTCGACCTGCGCGGCCATCACGCCCTGGTTGGCGGCGGACTGCTTCGAGGTGGAGACGGCGACACCGAAACTGGTGATCAGCTCGCGGTAGGACTTGGCGCCCAGGTCGAGGCCGGCCATCGCGTTGGCGTTCGTGTTGTCGAGGGCGCCCGCGCCGAGGTTCGCCGCTGCGAGCAGCTTGGGGTCGCTGAGCTGAACGGTCAGGTCCCGCGCGGTCGTCTTGGTCGGGTCGAACAGTGGCCCGCCCTGGGCGCCGTTCAGGTCGTTGCCGAGCCGCTGCTGGGTGTTGACCTCATTGGCGAGCGTTGCCGCGACGGCGTCGAGCTTCGAGCGGTAGCCGGGCAGGTCCGTGGTGAGCACGTCGTACGACCCGCGCATCTCGCCGCCCGGCGGGACAATCGGAGTGGCCGAGCCGGCCACCGTCAGGGTGACCGGGTTGGCCGGGCCGGGAGTCGGATTCACGCCGTCCATGTCGGCGCTCCCGCTGACGGTGACGCCGTACGACGTGCCGCCGCTAACCAGCAGCGGACCGGACGCGCCGAGCCGCACCTCGACCGTCGAGTCGGGCTGCACGCTCGTCGTGCTCCCGGTCAGCTCGGCCAACCGCATCGTCAGCTGGTCCCGCTGGTCGAGCAGCACGCCGGCGTCCGTGCCGGCAACGTACGCGTTGCGCAGCCCCTTGTTGAGCTCCGCGAGCTGTCCGGTGACCTGGTTGACCTCGGCGGCCTGCGCGTCGAGCCGGGTCCGCTGGTCGCTCCACTCGGTGGTGATTGCGCGGTCCTGC
>JBQCEF010000242.1:0-8638 GCA_051960495.1 Nocardioides sp.
CCCATGCCGCCGAGCCCGGCGGTCACGGTGATCGTCCCGGCCAGCGTCCCGCCGAACTTCTTGTCAGCGATCGCGGCGAAGGTCTCGAAGGTGCCCTGCAGGATGCCCTGCGTGCCGATGTAGATCCACGAGCCGGCCGTCATCTGGCCGTACATCGTCAGCCCGAGCTCCTCGAGCTTGCGGAACTCCTCCCAGTTGGCCCAGTCGCCGACCAGGTTGGAGTTGGCGATCAGCACGCGCGGCGCCCACTGGTGGGTCCGCATCACACCGACCGGCTTGCCCGACTGCACGAGCAGCGTCTCGTCGTCCTCGAGGTCGCGCAGCGTCCGCACCAGCGCGTCGTACGACGACCAGTCCCGCGCCGCCTTGCCGGTGCCGCCGTAGACCACGAGGTCCTCGGGGCGCTCGGCGTTGTCGGGGTCGAGGTTGTTCATCAGCATCCGCAGCGGCGCCTCGGTCTGCCACGACTTCGCGGTCAGCTCGGTGCCGGTTGCGGCGTGGATGGGCAGGCGGGGGTTCGTGGTCACTGTGTTCTCCGTTCACGGGCTCGGCGGCCTGGGGCGGCGCCGACAGGAACGGGCGAGGATGTTGTTCGCCCGTTGACAGCACATTCATGAAACGAGGACGCGGCGGTCCTGCGACAGCCCCCTCGACGCGGTGCTGTCTGGCATCCCAGACAGCCTGCCCGGGGTGGGACCAGGTCGCGTCAGAGCGCCCAACGACAGTCGTCGGAAAGGTAGGGGTCGCATGCCTGGCACCGGGGTGCGCCGCACCCGGCACACTCCCCCAGGGCCGTCCCGCACTCGCAGGCACCATGATCAGTGGATGGGCCGGTGGGTGCGGAGATGCGGACGACCGCGACGCGACCTCCGCCGTCCAGCTCGAGCGGCTCATCACTGGTGAGGGTGTCGCCCCGCTCCAGCCTCAGCACGACGCCGTCGCCCACCACCCGGGGACTCCCTTGCAGTCCCACGACCAGGATGTCGCGTCCCGGCGCGGGCTTGACGTCGGTGCGCGATCCGATGCGCACGAGCTCCACGCTCGCGCTCGCGCGTCCGCGTCGGGTCATGACGTTGAGGTCGCGGCACGGACCGTGGACCTCGCAGCTGATGTCGGCGTCACCGTCGAATGCGTACGGCTCGAACCGGCCCAAGGTCGTGGGCTGCGAGCCGTCGTACAGGGTCATGGACTTGCCCTCGACCAGGGTGATGACCCGGTCCACGCCGGGAAATCGGGAGAAGTCGCCAGAGCTCGCCACGTCAGCCATGCTGACCCGCCAGGCGAAGTCGGACCCCGCGTCGGCGCCCGGAGGCGAGCTGGCCAGCTCGGTCGTGCTTCCGCCTCCGTTGCGCCAGGGCCGACGCTCATGCTCGTGGTTCCGCTTCAGATGCACACTCATGGGACCCATTCCAGGCCCGGAGCCGGCTTCGCGCATCCGGGCACCCACGACCACGTGTCTGTCATCCCAGACAGCTTGCGTCACTCCCTGCTGGCCCCCGACCCGGCGGCAGGTCTGGAATGGGAGGCGTGAACACGACCCCGCCCACAGCCGTGGACCACACGACGCTCGCCCAGCCGTCCGCCCATGCCAGCGCACCCACGGTTACCCTCGTCGCGTCGCTGGACCAGCCCGGCACGGTCGACTGCACCATCGTCTGGGCCGACGACGCGCCCCTGGTGGTCGACGCCGTGCAGATGTTCCAGAGCCTGGGCGTGCGAGTCGCGCGTCACACGACGAACGGCGGCGCTGAGCACTACGTGCTGCTGGACTGGCCGGGAGACGTGGCGAACAACGGCGACCTCTTCCGCGAAGCGCTGGGGGCGATCCACTCCGGCGCAGCCGAGCGGGACGGGCTCAACCGCCTCGTCCTGCAGGAGCAGCTGACGTGGCGACAGGTCATGCTGCTGCGGGCGCTGTGCCGCTACCTTCGCCAGACCGGACTCGGGCTCGGACTGGAGTACATCCAGGACACACTGGTCCGCAACGGCTCGCTCGCCCGCGCGATCGTGGCACGCTTCGAGGCCCGGTTCGACCCGGACCGCGCAACGCAGGACGGTGAACAGCAGGCCGTCGCACACCTCGAAGCGCTCCTCGACGAGGTGACGATGCTGGACGAAGACCGGGTGCTGCGGTCCCTGAGCGAGGTGGTCCGCGCGACGGTGCGCACCAGCTTCTTCCAGGTCGACCGCGCGCAGGCGCCGCTGCCGCGGCTGACGCTCAAGATCGAGCCTCGCGCCCTGGCGTTCGTTCCCGAGCCGAGGCCGTTGGTCGAGACGTTCGTCTACTCACCCCTCGTCGAGGGCCTACACCTGCGCACCGCCCGCGTGGCGCGTGGTGGGCTGCGCTGGTCCGAACGCCCCGAGGACTTCCGTGCCGAGGTGCTCGGCCTGGTCAAGGCGCAGCAGGTGAAGAACTCCGTCATCGTGCCGGCGGGCGCCAAGGGCGCGTTCGTCCTCCGCACGCCCCTGACCGGGTTCAACCGCGACGCCGCCGGCGCCCTGGTGCGCGCGGCCTACGCGACCTTCATCCGCGGCCTGCTCGACGTGACCGACAACCTGGTCGACGGGATCGAGCAGCGTCCCTCGCGGGTGCGCTGCCACGACGTCAGCGACCCGTACCTCGTGGTGGCCGCCGACAAGGGCACCGCGACGTTCTCCGACCTCGCCAACGCGGTGGCCGCCGAGTACGGGTTCTGGCTCGGCGACGCCTTCGCCTCCGGCGGTTCGAGCGGCTACGACCACAAGGGCATGGGCATCACCGCCCGGGGCGCCTGGGTGTCGGTCGAGGCGCATCTCGAGGAGATGGGCTTCGACGCTGCACGTGAACCGTTCACCGTCGTCGGCATCGGGGACATGTCCGGGGACGTCTTCGGCAACGGCATGCTCCTCTCCGAGAAGATCCGCCTGGTCGCCGCCTTCGACCACCGCCACATCTTCATCGACCCGGACCCCGACCCGGACTCCTCCTACGCCGAGCGGCAACGCCTGTTCGCCCTGCCAGCCTCGGACTGGACGTCGTACGACCCGACCCTGATCTCACCCGGGGGTGGCGTCTACTCCCGCAGCAGCAGGCGGATCCCCCTCTCAGCCCAGACCCGAGAACGTCTCGGCATCACCGCGGAAGGCGACTGGGCCAGTCCCAACGAGGTCGTGCGCGCGATCCTCACAGCTCCGGTCACCTTGCTGTGGAACGGCGGCATCGGGACCTACGTCAAGAGCTCCGCCGAGGGCCACACCGATGCGCGTGACAAGGCCAACGACCCGGTCCGTGTCGACGCCACCGAGCTGCGGTGCCGCGTCGTCGGCGAGGGCGGCAACCTGGGCTTCACCCAGCCGGCACGCATCGAGTACGCACGCCGCGGCGGTCGTATCAACGCCGACTTCGTCGACAACTCCGCAGGGGTGGACACCTCTGACCACGAGGTGAACCTCAAGATCCTGCTCAACCACCGCTACCCATCCGGGGAACGCCGCGGCGAGCGCGACCGCCTACTGGCGTCGATGCAGGACGAGGTCGCCCACGCCGTGCTGGAGGACAACCGCCGGCAGGCACGGGCCATCAGCCTCGCGCTGCACCAAGGTCCCCTCGTGCTTGACCGGCACGCCCGCCTGATCGCCCTGTTGGAGAAGGACGCCGGGCTGGACCGTCGCCTCGAGCACCTGCCGGACGACGAGGACATCGCGCGACGTCGCGCGGCCGGCGAAGGACTGAGCCGGCCAGAGCTCGCCACCCTCCTGGCCTGGTCGAAGATCAGCGTGCGAGAGGCCCTGCTGGACTCCGAGCTGCCCTCCGACCCAGCCGTCCAGGCCATGCTGGGCGACTACTTCCCTGCGCAGGCGCGGACCGCCGGGCTCATCGAGCAGCACCCGCTGGCTCGCCAGATCGCCGGCACCGTCCTGGCCAACGACATCGTGAACCAGGCCGGGCCCGGCTTCTTCGTCCGTCTGGAGGAGCGCACCGGCGCGCTGCTGCCTGACGCTGCCGCCGCCTTCGCGGTCGCCCGCGACGTCCTTCGCCTCGGCCGGCTCTGGGCCGAGGTCGATGAACAGGCGTCGGCGATCCCGGTGGCTGGGCGACTCGCCGCCCTGACGCTGATCCAGCAGTCCCTCGAAGAGGGCGCCTGCTGGCTCCTGCGGAACCGTCCCTCACCCCTTGCGATCAGCGACGAGATCGACCGGTCGGCCCACCGCCTCGCCGACGCGCAGGAGAGCTTGTTGAACGGCCTGGACGAGGGCACCGAGTCCGCCGTCACGACCGACGCGCGGATGCTCACCGACCTAGGCGTGCCCGAGGCCCTGGCACGTCGGATCGCGGAGTCGCGCCTGGCGGGAACCGCGCTCGACATCGCGGAAGCGGCCGCCACCACCGCGTCGCCACTCCAGGACGTCGTCGCGGTCTCGCAAGCGATCAGCGACGCGTTGGGGGCGAGATGGCTGCAAGCGGGCATGACCGTCACAGCAGGTGACCCGCACTGGCTGCAGCTGGCCAAGACGTCGTCGGCCGACGAGCTGATGACGCAGATCCGGACCATCACCGTGGACGTCCTGGACTCGACGCCCGCTTCGACCGGCCCCGCTCAACGCGTGGCTGCGTGGCTCGAGGCACGCCCCGAGCCCGTCCGGAGGTACCACGCCACACTGGCGGAGGTACGTGCTGTCCCCGAGGTGAACCTGGCGATGCTCTCCGTCCTCGCCCAGCACAGACGCGAACTGGCGAGGTCGGGCAGGGCCTGAAGCCCGCAGCGCTCAGCGTTCGGCTCCCAGCCGCTGAGCAAGCGTGCGAACCGTGTTGTCGAGGTGCTGGGTGAGGCCGTCCAACAGGGTCTCGGATCGGTCCTCGACCGGGTAGGTCACGGCCACAGCGACGGCCGGGTACCCGCTGGCGTCGACGACCGCCCGAGCCAGGGACGCCTGGCCGGCGGTGACCTCCCCTTCCTCGGTGGCGAACCCCTGCTGGCGGATGTCGCTCAGCAGCCGTCTCAGCTCGATCGGCGTCTGGGGGGCAGACGTGGTTCCGCCGCTCAGTTCCTTCGCGCTCGGGTACAGCGCCCGCACCTGTGCCGGCGGCAGCTGGGCGAGCATCGCGCGTCCCGAGGCCGTCGTGTGGGCCGGCAGCCGCACGCCCACGTCGGTGATCAGCCGCACCCGTCCCGGGGCTCGCTCCTCGATGACGTAGACAACCTCCCGCCCGTGCAGCACCGACAGGTGCGCACTGTGCCCACAGCGATCGGCAAGGTCAGCCATCGGGCGACGTGCGAGTCGCTGGAGCGGCTCCTGACGCATGTACCCACTGGCCAGTTCATAGGCCGAGAGTCCGAGACCGTAGACCTTCTTGTCCGGGTAGTGGGTGACGTACCCGGCGTCCATCATGGTCTGGAGCAGGTGGTACGTGGTCGAGCGCGGAAGGGCGAGATCACGCGCCATCGACGAAGCCGCGACGGGCGTGGCCTGTTGGGCCAGATAGGTCAGGAGCTGAAGGGTGTGGGCTCCTGCGGGGACCTGCGCCAAACGCCCCTCCTATGTTGGACGTTCGACGAGGGTCGAACGTGTGTACGTCACTACCGGCGCCCGGCCTGTGAGCCGAGGGTGGCGTAGGCGAACTCGACCAGGTAGTCGTTCAGCTCCAGTGCGGCGATCTCAGCAGCGTCCGCGTCGCGCCCGAGGATGGCCTTCAAGATGGCGACGTGCAGGTTGGCGCCCGCCTTGATCTCGGTTTCCACGTCGGTGACGTGGGTGAACCAGAACCGGCGCGACAGCCCCTGCAAGGGAGCCATCGCGTCTGCGAGGTACTCGTTGTGCGCGCTGACAACGATCAGGTCATGGGTGCCGCGCACCGTTTCGGCGTAGCCCTTGAGGTCGAAGCCGCCCTGCTCGAGCCGCCCCACCATGGCCTCCATCCCGTCGCGATCAACCTGGCTGGAACGCTCGCAGGCCAAGCGCACGGCGAGCGACTCCAGCACGCGGCGCAGCTCGAGCATGCGCAGCTGCGCCTCGACCGAGGTGGAGGGAATCAGCACGCCCTTGTTGGGATGGATCTCCACCATGCGGTGGCGCGAGCGGCGTTGCAACGCCTCTCGCACCGGCGTACGACCAAGTCCCGTCTTCTCCATCAGGAAGGACTCGGACACCAGGGAGCCGGGGTCGATCTCACCGAACACCACCATGCGCTCGATGTCGTGGTAGGCCTGCACGGCCTTGCCCATCTCGGTCATTGCTCTGCGGCCTCCTTGGTGCGGCGATCCTACGGTTCGGAGGCGTGTCACCGACTCCGGTGGAAAAAATATCCCCAGCCCCCTTGATATGCCACCGATATACTGGTTGCATACGGAGCCTACCACTGAGACGCTGCTCACACGACCAGCCCGATCAACCGGGTGAGCGCCCAGACCTTTAGGGAACGTCATGGCTACGACCTCCAGCATCGAACAACGCTCCATCGACCACATCCCGCTTGCAGAGCGTCACGGCTCGCCGCGCAGCCTGCTCTTCGTGTGGTTCGCCGCGAACACCTCGATCACCGCCGTGGTGACCGGAGCCCTGTTCGTCATCCTGGGCAACACCGCCCTGTGGTCGATCCCGGCGATCATCCTCGGCAACGTCGTGGGCGGCTTCTTCACCTCCCTGCACTCCGCCCAGGGCCCCCGACTAGGGGTCCCGCAGATGATCCAGAGCCGCGCGCAGTTCGGCTATTTCGGCGCGATCTTGCCCCTCGTCCTCGCGCTCATGATCTTCCTCGGCTTCTACGCCACCGGCCTGGTCCTCGGCGGACAGGCGATGGCACGCCTGTTCCACACGTCCCCCGAGGTCGGCTCCGTGGTGTTCGCGTTGATGTCCACCGTGCTCGCGATCTTCGGCTACCGCCACATCCACCGCTTCGCCCACCTCGCAGCCGTGCTCAGTGGCGTGGTGTTCACCGGACTGTTCATCAAGATGCTCACTGAGCCCGCCACGACCGACGCCCTCTCCGACGCCACGTTCGCGGCCGCGCCGTTCATCCTCGGCATCTCCCTGGCTGCCTCCTGGCAGCTGACCTTCGGCCCCTACATCGCCGACTACTCCCGCAACCTGCCCGAGGACACCCCCAAAGCCGCCACGATCGGCTGGACCTTCCTCGGCAGCGTCGTCGGCGCCTCGGCCGCGATGATTCTCGGCGCGCTGGCCGCGGCCCTGGGCGGCGTCGGCTTCCTCGGCAACCAGGTCGGGTTCTTGGCCGACCTCGGCGGTGTCTTCTCCGTCGTCGTGCTGCTCGCGGTGATCTGCGGCAAGCTCACAGGCAATACCCTCAGCTCCTACGGCGGCTACATGTCCGTGGCCACCATCGTCACCAGCCTGACCCGCCAGTCCCGCATCCAGCCGCGCCACCGAGCGGTCTACATCACGGCGATCTCCGCCGCCGCGCTCGCCATCGCGCTCGCCGCGACCGACAACTTCCTAGCCTCCTTCACCGACTTCCTGCTCTTTCTCCTCTACTTCATGACGCCCTGGTCGGCGATCAACCTCGTCGACTACTACTGGGTCCGCAAGGAGCAGTACGACGTCGACTCACTGTTCAACCCCGACGGCATCTACGGCCGGTTCAACAAGGGCGCATTCGTCGCCTACGTGCTCGGCGTGCTGATCCAGATCCCCTTCATGAACAGCACGTTCTACGTGGGCCCCATCGCCGACTGGATGGGCGGCGCAGAGATCTCCTGGATCCTCGGCCTCGTCGTCGCGGGCGGCCTCTACTACGCCTTCACCGGCCGCATCCGCAATGAGGTCGCCGCACGCCGCGTCCTCGCCACCCAGCGCTGACCAACCTGCACGGCAGCGGACAGCGTTGATCCCCGACCTCTACCCAGCAAGGACCCCGACCATGAAGTACGACCCCGCCACCGAGAAGAGCCCGCTCCCCTTCTCCCCGTTCAAGAGCTGCACCGTCCCGCGCCCGATCGGCTGGCTGTCCAGCGTCTCCCCGGACGGCGAGGAGAACCTCGCCCCCTACAGCCAGTGGCAGAACCTCACCTTCGACCCCCCGATGGTGATGTTCTCCGCCAACCAGTACCCCGACGGCCGACGCAAGGACACCGTCCTCAACGCCGAGCAGACCGGCTGGTTCGTGTGGAACATGGCCACCTGGGACCTCCGCGAGGCCGTCAACATCTCCGCCATGGCACTCCCGCCCCACGAGAGCGAGTTCGACCGCTGCGGCGTCACCAAGGGCTACGCCGAGCTCGCACCCATCCCGCTCGTGGCCGAGAGCCCCGTGCACTTCGAGTGCCGCTACCTCTCCACCCACCGGATGACCGGCGACTCCAACGTCGGCACCATCGACATCGTCTTCGCCAAGGTCGAACGCATCCACATCGACGACAACGTCCTCACCCCCGACGGCAAGCTCGACATCCCCCGCATCAAGCCGATCGCCCGCATGGGCTACTTCGACTACACCGTCGTCACCGACACCTTCGAGATGCGAGTGCCCGGCGCCGACAAGGACGAGGCCTACGGACTAGCCGGCCAACCCGCCTAACCCCCAGAAACGCTACGAGCGTTCCCCCCAGCGACCCGGGCCCCCGGAGCACCCCCCACCAGGTGCCCGGGTCCCACCCCCCCCCCACCCCACAAACAATCGGCGGGACCAACAAAAAATGGAAAC
>JBQCEF010000243.1:0-8635 GCA_051960495.1 Nocardioides sp.
GCTGGGCGGGCCCGGGCGCGGCCGCGCCGCCGGCTATCGCCCCCGGGGTGCGCTCGGCACGGCGGGCGGCGCCGGCCGCACGGGCGGCGTCGACCAGCTGGACCCGCAGTGGCAGGGCGACCACCGACCCGGCGCCGCCGTGCTCGATCGCGTCGACGAGTCCGGCCACCGCGCGCTCCGGCCGGCCGAGCGCCAGGTCCAGGGCCGCGACGACCACCGCACATTCCCACTCGGACTCGAACCCGACGAGCAAGGCCTCTGCCTCCTCCAGCCGACCCTGCAGCACCCGAAGCTCCGCCAGTCTCGCTACCGGGTGCAGGCAGCGGGGGCGGCTGCCGGTGGTTGCGAGCTGCACCACCGCGTCGACCAGCTCCCGCTCGGCCACGTCCAGGTGACCGGTCACCAGGTAGACGCCGCCGCAGCAGCTGCTGCAGAACGCTGAGATCAGGTCTGCGGCAGAGGTGGCGCCGATGGGGAGCAGTGGCCCGA
Organism: Nocardioides sp.; assembly: GCA_051960495.1. GTDB lineage: Bacteria > Actinomycetota > Actinomycetes > Propionibacteriales > Nocardioidaceae > Nocardioides_B. The sequence goes on from JBQCEF010000243.1 coordinate 490, forward strand.
AGGCGTAGGCCGAGCGGAACTCGGCGAGCTCGACGGCCCACGGTTCCACCATCGCCTGGTCGCCCAACCAGCCGGAGACCTCCAGGAGCGTGCACAGCGCTTCCCCGACGTACTGGACGTCGTGGCCCTCGCCCGAGACCGCTGCCGCCATCGCCTGGTGCAGGTCCGTGAGCCCCTCGGCGACTGCGCCCGTGCCGACCCGACAGGCGCCGAGACGGGCCAGCGCGACGATCTCGAGGTCGGCGTCGCCGTACCTCCGCGCAGTGGTCACCGCGCGCTCGGCACCAGCGGCGGCGCCGTCGAACGGCGCCGACTCGGAGTCCAGCAGTGCCAGCCAGCCCTCGAGGCCGGCCGGGTCGGTCAGGCCGGCGGCCAGGGTCCGTGCCCGTGCGACCCAGCCGGCGGCCATCGCCGGTCGGTGCAACAGCCCGGCGTACTGCCGGGCCAGCCAGACCGCGACAGCGGCCGCCTCCTCGTGGCGCCCTTCTCGCCGCAAGAGTGCGAACGCACGTGACCGGGCGTCCAGCGCGGCGGGGACGTCGCCCGACCACCACAGGCTGCGACCGAGGCCGTCCAGCGCGTCGGCGGACCCGAGCTCGCCCCAGGCCCCCTCGAACGCCTCCTTCGCCGACGCCCAGTCCCCCCGGGCGAGGGCCGACCGCCCCGTAACGAGGAGGCCGGTGCCACCCATGTCCCGATGATGGACCTGCAGCGACGGGTTGCCTAGAGCCCGGTCGGGCGGCGACGGGTCAGTCGTGCGGGCGGATGTGAAGCCACGGCCGGTTCAGGTGGAACTCCCGGCCGGAGACGACCTCCGGCACGATCTCGACCACGTTGTACTTCAGCGTCGGGACCCAGGGCCGCAGCGGGACGTTCTCGGCCCGGTGCTCCTCCTCCTCGTCGAGCAGCCGGGTGCGTCCGCGGATCACGATGCTGCGGGCCCACTCGTCGTCGTACTGGTCGACCTCGAAGGCCACCGGCGACCCCATAACGACGCCGAGCAGCTTGCTGCCCTCGGCGGTGCGGAACAGCAGCACGTCGCCGTCCACCGCGTAGTTGATCGGGGTGATGTGGATCTCGTCGACCAGCGAGAAGGCCAGGCGGCCGAACTCCTCGGCGCGCAGCACCTCCCAGCACCGCTCCGGCGTGAGCACCCTGACCGCGTCGTCGTCCTCGCCGTTCATGGCCTCGCCTCCTTGCATCGAGGGTAGGGAGGCAAGGCCCGGACGGGACAGGGGCGATGGTCCCGGCGGCTGCTCACCCGTGCGAGAACCGGACGTCGGGCAGCGCACGCCGGAGCCACGCCGGACACCACCAGGCCGCCGCACCGGTGAGCCGCAGCAGCACCGGCAGCAGCACCAGCCGGACCAGGAACGCGTCGAGCAGTACGGCGACGCCGAGCACGATCCCCATCTCCTTGGGCGGCAGCGGGCCGGACAGGGCGAAGGTGAAGAAGACCGCCACCATCACCGCGCCCGCGGCGAAGATCACCCGGCCGGAGTGCGCCAGCGCGCCGACCATCGCCTCGTGCGGGTCGCCGGAGCGCTCGTAGTGCTCCTTAGCCGAGGCCAGCAGGAACACCGTGTAGTCCATCGCGATCGCGAAGATCATCGCGAAGAAGAACACCGGCGCCCAGGCGTCGAGGAACCCCTGGTGCTCGAACCCGAACAGATCCGAACCCCAGCCCTCCTGGAACACCAGCCGGGCCACGCCGAACGCGGCCGCCGTCGACAGCAGCGAGGCCAGCGTCCCCAGCAGCGACACCAGCGGCGCCTGGAGAGCGAACAGCAGGAGCAGGAAGCCGAGCGCCATCACGACCGCGATCACCAGCGGCGTCGAGGAGTCGAGCTGGTCCTTGAGGTCGAGGTTCTCGACCGCTGCTCCGCCGACCTGCGCGGTTCCGGGCAGGTCCTCGCGCAGCCGGTCAACGGTGGTGCCGAGCTCCGGGTCGGAGGGGTCCGTCGTCGGGACCGCGCTGATCATCGCGTAGCCGCTTCCGTCCCCGGCGGGCGCGGCGGGCATGGCGGCCCGGATGCCCGGGTCCTTCGCGAGTACGCCGGCCGCGGTCTCGGCCTGGTCCTTCTCCACGACGATCTGCAGGGTCCCGGGAGCGCCGTCACCGAACGCGTCCTGGACGAGGTCGTAGCCCACGCGGGCGCTCGCGTCCTCGGGCAGCACCTTGATCGAGGGCATCGCGGTGCGCAGCCCCAGCACCGGAGCCGCGATTGCCAGCAGCACGACGAGGGACCCGAGCGCGAAGGCCACTGGCCGCCGCCAGAGCAGCTCGCCCCAGGCGGCGAACTTCGCCGACCGGTACTCACCCGAGTGCACCCAGGGGAGCGCCAGCTTGTTGATCCGCAGGTCGAGCTTGCCGAGCACGAGCGGCAGCAGGGTGAGCGTGGCGCCGAGGACGAAGACGACCGCGAGCATGATCCCCCCGGCCATCGAGCGGAACGCCGGAGACGGCACCAGCATCACTGCGGACAGGCTGACAAGCACGGTGGCGCCGGAGAGCAGCACGGCCTTGCCGGCGGTGTCCATGGTCTCCGCGACGGCCTCGCGCACCGTGTTCATGCTGCCCAGCCGCGACGCGCGGTAGCGCACCACGACGAACAACGCGTAGTCGATCCCGAGGGCCAGCGCGAACATCATGGCGAAGTTCATCGCCCAGATGGACACCGGCGTCAGCTCGTTGACCAGCACCAGCGAGCCGGCGGAGGCCACCAACCCCGCCAGCGTCAGGATCAGCGGGAGTCCCGCGGCGACGAGCGCGCCGAAGGCGAGCACGAGGATCGCCATGGTGACGGGCCAGGAGAACATCTCCGACTTCAGCATGGCGTCGAGGTTGGCCTCGTTGAAGTCGCTCCACAGCAGTGAGGCTCCGGTCGGGTTCACCTGGACGCCGTCGGTGGAGAGGTCCTGCAGCGGCCCCTTGAGGTCGTCCGCGGCGCGCACCATCTCGTTGGTGTCGGCAGCGGCGCCGGCGAGCAGGACCGCGGTCTGCTTGTCCTGGCTGAGAGTTGCTCCCGGCTGTGGCGGTACGACGTCGGCGATGCGCGGGTCGTCCTGCAGAATCCGGGTCGCGTCGGCCAGGACGGCCTTGCCGGCGCGAGACGTCAGCGGGGCGTCCTCGCTGTGCACGACGACCTGGATCGCCGAGCTCGCGTTGCCGCCGAAGTGCTCCTGGGCGAGCTCGCGCGCGGCCACGGACTCCGAGCCGTCGGCCTGCCACCCGGCTCCGGAGAGCGAGGACTCGACCTGGGGCGCGAAGGCGCCCAGGGCCACGATCAGCAGCAGCCAGATGCCGCCGGTGATCCGGGCGTGGTCGTTGACCCAGACCCCGATCCGGCCGAGCAGGCCGGAGGCGGGAGCGGGAGGGGTGCTTCGGTCGGCGCGGTGCCGTGGCGGCTGGACGGCCGTCGACTTCATCGGATGAGGTCCTTTGCGGTGGGGTGCGGGGCAGGCGGGGCCCGAGAGGCCTGGAACCGCCGCGGGGAATTACCCGGAGGGGTATTCGCGTTCTGGAACAGTAACACCCTGGGGGGTATGGTCGAAATCGACCCATCCGTAACGAGACGAGGAGCGCAATGACCTACACGATCAGCACGACGTTGGACCGCCCGTACGACGAGACCGTGGCGGCGGTCCGCGCCGCCCTCTCCGAGCAGGGCTTCGGCGTGCTCACCGAGATCGACCTGAAGGCGGCGCTGAAGGAGAAGATCGACGCGGACATCGCTCCCTATGTGATCCTCGGCGCCTGCCGCCCGCCGCTGGCCCACAAGGCCGTGCAGGCCGACGCCTCCATCGGTGCGCTGCTGCCCTGCAACGTCGTGGTCCGCAGCCAGGACGACGAGCACACGGTCGTCGAGGCGCTCGATCCCGACGTGATGATGTCGGTCGCCGACAACGAGGCGCTGAACGAGGTCGCCGCTGACGCCAAGCAACGGCTCGCCGCCGCGCTGGACAGCCTCAGCTGAGTCAGCCGACGCGGATTCCCTCGTCGGCGAGGAACTGCCGGGCACGTCCGAGCTGCCGGTCGGTGATGCGTCAGCGCGCCGCGAGGGTGTCCAGGTCGCGCTCGGCGTAGAGCCGGTGGTGCCACTCCTCGTTGACCACGATGAACAGGCACTGGGCGAGGGGGAAGTCCTCCAGCTGCGGCCATCCCGGCTCGGTGCGGGTGACGGTCGCGGCGAGCTGCTCGGGAGTCAGCGCGGCGATCACGTCGTGGACCATGGCCTGTCGCTGACGACGTAGCTCGAGGACCTCCTCCAGCGGCGGACGCACCTCGCGGTCCCAGGGGATGCCCTCCCAGCCGGGCGCCTCGTCCCACGGGAGGTCGAGCGGGTGCCACGGCGTCGGGTCGCCGAGCACCATCCGCCCGACCCAGGCGGCGCTCGCGAAGCCGAGGTGCCGCAGCGTCTCGATGAAGGACCACTCCCCACGGACCCGCTCGTGCAGCAGCTCGGGCGGGAGCCCCCGCGCCCGTTCCTCGGTGCCGGCCCAGAGCCGCTCGAGGATCGCCCACGCCTCTGCGAACCCCTCGACGGTGGTGGGCCGCATCTTCGCCCGGTCCGGCGTGCGGCGGTCGAGCTCGGCCTCGATGAGCGGGCCGATGTCGACGCCGTTGACCGTGACGTTCTCCACCTCGCCGGTGATCTCGACATCGACCAGCTCCAGGCCGATGAAACGGACGTGGTGGAAGGAGATCGCGCGCAGGTCGGTGTTCTCGACGTGCGCGCCGCGGGGGATGGAAGCAGTGGTGGATGCCGTCATGCACCCACGCTAGGAACGATTCCGGACGTTCCCCTTCCGCGACGGACCGGTCAGCGCGTCTTTCGGGCAGCCTTGCGGGCCCGGCGGCGGTCCGCCAGCAGGGCCAGCGCGTTGAGCCCCGCGTAGCCGAACGTGACGCCGAGCACCTGGGTGCGGGTCTCCTCGTCGTCGGCCTTCGCCGCGAGCAGCAGCCCGTCCGAGACGTCGAACGCGATCCGGGCCAGCATCGCCGCGGTCACGGTCCGCTCCGAGCGGCCGAACATGCCCAGCGCGCCGACGGCCAGGTCGCGGGCGCCGTAGGTCTGGGCGAGCAGGTCGTAGCCGGCCTGCTCCGGCTCGTTGTCGGTCATGAACCGGCCGAGGTGGCGCGGCTCGGTGAGGGCGTAGGCGCCGTACGACACGGTGGCGGCGGACATCAGTCGGCTCAAGGCGTAGCTCATGCCGCTGGGTGTACCCCGAACCGGGTTTTCCACCCTGCTACGTTATTCCAAAGATATTTGGAGGAACCATGGAGCAACGGGAACGCAAGGCCGACCTCTACGGCCGCCTCGCCGTGGTGGGCAAGGCCTTCGCGAGCGCGAAGCGCCTCGAGCTCATCGAGGTGCTCGGCCAGGGGGAGCGCAGCGTCGAGGCACTGGCGCGGGAGACCGGTCTCGGGCTCAGCACCGCCTCGGCCCACCTCCAGGTCCTCAAGCTCTCCGGACTGGTCCTCACCCGGCGGGAGGGGACCCGCATCCACTACCGGCTCGCCGGCGACGACGTGGTTGCGCTCTTCGCCTCGATGCGGACCGTCGCGCAGCACCACTCCGCGGATGTCGACAAGGCGCTCGGGTCCTACTTCGGCGACGCCGGCCTGGGTGACGTCGAGGAGGTCACGCGCGACCAGGTGCTCGACCTGCTGGCGACCGGCGGGGCGACGGTCGTGGACGTGCGGCCGGTCGAGGAGTACGCCGCCGGGCACATCCCCGGCGCTCGCAGCGTGCCGTTCGGAGAGCTCGCCGCGCAGGCCGCCGAGCTGCGCGACCTGCGCGACGTCGTCGCGTACTGCCGCGGCGCCTACTGCGTGATGGCGCACGACGCCGTGCGGCTGCTGGCCTCCGCGGGCATCCCGGCCCGTCGCCTCCAGGACGGCATGCTGGAGTGGCGGGCCGCCGGCCTGCCCGTCGAGGCGTCCGCATGAGGGGCTATGCCGCACAGCTGCGCGCCTGGCCCCGTCGCCGCTGGCTGGTCGCGGCCGCGACGACGGTCCTCTACACGCTCCTCGTCGCCGTGCCGACCGACCTGGTGGACACCCCGCTGTTCTGGCGCGAGGTCCCGCCGACCTGGTGGTCGTGGCCTGCGCTGGTGGCGAGCTCGGCGCTGGCCGGCGTGCTGACGGCGTCGTACGTCGCAGCCGCCGGCCCGGTCCCCGACGCGGAGGACCGACCACGCCGCGGCGGGCTCGTCGGCGGCGTCCTCACCTACTTCGCCGTCGGCTGCCCGGTCTGCAACAAGCTGGTGCTGCTGGCGCTGGGCTCGGCCGGGGCGATGACCTGGTTCGAGCCGTTCCAACCTGTCCTGCAGGTGCTCGCGCTCGCCGTGCTGCTGTGGGCCTTGTGCGCCCGGCTCCGCGGCGAGATCGCCTGCCGTTTGGCCCCTACCGTCTCGGAGACCGCCTGATGCCCTCTTCCTCCCGCAAGAACCCGACGCTGCCGCTGGTGGTGGCAGCCCTCGCGGTCCTCGTGACCGTCCTCCCGTTCGCGGCGCCGAAGCTGGGCGGCGCCGACGCCGACGAAGGCCGCCCGGTCCGGGACGTGCGCACGTCTGATCCCGCGCCCCGGGCCGACGACCCGCTGGCTGCGCTCGCCCGTCGCGAGCCCGGCGACCCGATGGCGCTGGGCCAGGCGGACGCGCCGGTCGTGATGATCGCCTACTCGGAGTTCCAGTGCCCGTTCTGCGGGAAGTTCGCCCGCGACACCGAGCCGGAGCTGATCAAGCGCTACGTGAAGGACGGGACGCTGCGGATCGAGTGGCGGGACTTCCCCTACCTCGGCCCCGAGTCCCGCGTCGCCGCCCTCGGCGGCCGGGCCGCCGCGGAGCAGGACCGGTTCTGGCAGTTCCACGACGCGATGTACGACGACCAGCTCCCCCCGAACTCCGGGAACCTCGACGAGGACTACCTCGTCGGCGTCGCGCGGGACGCAGGACTCGACGTCGAGCGCTTCAGGGACCAGCTGCGCCGTGGGGACGACCTGGCGAAGGCGGTCGACAAGGACTTCACCGAGGGCCAGTCGATCGGCGTGAACGGCACCCCGGCCTTCCTGGTGAACGGGCGTCCCATCATGGGCGCGCAGCCGCTGGCGGTCTTCAGCAAGGCCATCGAGCAGGCGGCCGAAGCCGCACGATGACCGACGTCGGCCTGCCGGCGGCGTTCGCCGCTGGTCTTCTCGCGCTGCTCTCCCCGTGCAGCGCGCTGCTGCTGCCCTCCTTCTTCGCCTACGCGTTCGCCTCCCCGCGAGCACTGGTGCTGCGGACGTCGGCGTTCTACGCAGGCTTGCTGCTGACGCTGGTGCCGCTGGGCACCGGAGCCGCAGCCGCATCGCGCCTGTTCTACGGGCACCGACCGCTGCTCATCGCGATAGCAGGTTGGACCGTCATCGCGCTCGGCGTGCTCCAGCTGTTCGGGAAGGGCTTCGCGGTGCCGTTCTCAGCACGGCTGCAGGCCTGGGCCGGGGCACGCGAGGCCGGCGCCGGATCGTGGCTCTCGACGGTGGTCCTCGGAGCGGTCTACGGGCTCGCCGGCTTCTGCAGCGGACCGCTGCTCGGCGCCATCCTGACCGTCGCCGCGACCCAGCCGACCCCCTGGCTCGGCGGCCTGCTGCTCGCGGTCTACGCGCTCGGCATGGCCGCGCCGCTGCTGGTCCTCGCCCTGCTGTGGAAGCGGTTCGACCTCGGGGGTCGACGCTTCCTCCGGGGCCGCACCCTGACCTGGGGACGACTGCGGGTGCACACGACCTCGGCCGTCTCGGGGCTGCTCTTCATCGCTATCGGCGTGCTGTTCCTGCGCTACGACGGCACCGCCGGGCTGGCTCCCGCCCTTGGCATGCCGGACCTGACCGACCTGGAGACGTCGGCCCAGGAGTGGGTGGCCCGCACGACCGGGAGCGTCCCGCTGTGGGTGCTCCCAGCCCTGGTGGCGCTCGGCGCGGGGCTGATGGCGTGGCGTCGCGCCCGGGAGTCGAACGGCTGATCACCGGGGGACGCGGTCAGGGCGCCTGCCACGGCGTGGGCGGGGCGCCGGCTGACTGCTCGGCGACCTGTCGGCACACCCAGCGCCGAAAGGCGCGGGCCTCCGGCTCCGTGGAGACGGTGAGCAGTGCATCGGAGTCGGCGA
>JBQCEF010000244.1:0-2861 GCA_051960495.1 Nocardioides sp.
AAGGCGGGCGAGAACGTCGACCTGCTGGTCGGCTGCACCGGCGGCGGGTCGAACTTCGCCGGGCTGATGTTCCCGTTCCTGCGGGAGAAGTGGGCCGGCCGCATCGACCCGACCGTGCGGGCCGTCGAGCCGGCCGCCTGCCCGTCGCTGACCCGCGGCCTGTATGCCTACGACTTCGGCGACACGGCCGGGATGACGCCGCTCATGAAGATGCACACGCTCGGCCACGACTTCGTGCCGGACCCGATCCATGCCGGCGGACTGCGCTACCACGGGATGAGCCCGCTGATCAGCCACCTCTATGAGACCGGCGAGATCGAGGCGGTCGCCAAGCCGCAGACCGAGTGCTTCTCCGCCGGCGTCCTGTTCGCGCGCACCGAGGGCATCGTCCCCGCCCCCGAGCCCACGCATGCCCTGGCGGCGGCGGTCGAGGAGGCGGCCCGCTGCAAGGAGACCGGCGAGGAGAAGGTGATCCTCACCGCGCTCTGCGGGCACGGCCACCTCGACCTGCCCGCCTATGACGCCTACCTGTCGGGCAAGATCGTCGACCACGCGTGGGAGGACGCCGACATCCAGGCCGCCGTGGCCGACGCTCTCTCGCGGCTGCCGACGCTTGCCTGAGGACCCGCCCAGCGGCGGGTCCCGTCCACACACCGGACGTCAGGCGCTTATCTCTCGCCCGTGCCACCTCGACAGAGACCCAGCTTTCCTGGCGCGCCCTTTGGTAAGCCGTAGTACTTCCACGAGTCCGCGGCAGTCTGAACCTGAGACGTTGTCTGGCCTGGGTCCGTCGAGTCGAGGTCGTTCAAGCCACTGGCGGCGCATGCCGAGTTGGCGTGGTCCAGCGCCCCGGTTTCGTTGGTGTTGTCGGAGATGCCCGGGGGCCCCTTCACCTCTCCGGCGGCGGCTTGAGCAGCCGAACCGGCTACGAGAACGGCCGCGCAGCACAGGGTTGCGGAAAGTCGCCTCAACATCATCTTCATCCCGCCTTTCGTCGAATCGAGACCGCCACCGAACGTAACTCTCGGTGGAGACCGCGGCTATGACTCGTTTGCGCCTGGCAGATGGCGTCATCGGGATCGGAGCCTCCGCACATCGTCGTAGGGATCCAGCGCCAACCTTCGGCCCAGTCCTGTCCGGCCGGCCCCGTCTGAGGCGGGCCCCGGATCACACCCTTGGAGCACGGTCTTCTCGAGTTCGTGTGTGCGCCCCAGCATGAATCCAACGATGGGCGGCTTGGTCAGCGGACCTTCGCTTGGACCTGCCGCGCTCGCCGCGCCTGGAAGGGCCACGGCGTCGACGAGCAGGACGCCCGAAGCAGGCCGTTGACGCGTTGCCCGGTCCGGCGGAGACTGGCCGGAAGGGGGCGCGCGAAGGGGAGTCCGATGGCGTGGAACCTGGCCGGCAGCTACAGCGAGACCTGCTCCTGCGAGCTCATGTGTCCGTGCAACATGTCGTTCGACCACGGGGCCACCTACGACTTCTGCCGCGTGACCCTTGCCTTCAGCCTGCATGAGGGCTCGGTGGGTGGCACCGACATCGCCGGGCGAAAGGTCGTGCTCATCGCCGATACCCCGAAGGTGATGACAGACGGCAACTGGCGCGTGGGTGTGTTCGTCGACGAGGACGCATCCGAGGAGCAGTTCGACAAGCTGGTCCAGGTCTTCGGCGGTCAGCTAGGTGGGCCGATGGCCGGGTTGGCGCCGCTGATCGGGGAGATGCTCGGCGTGCAGCGCGCGGCGATCGAGATCGAGGACGACGGGCTGTTGCACAGCGTGCGAGTTGACGACCTGATCGACTTCCAGATCCGGGACATCGTCCCCTTCGGTGTCGAGACCGGTGAGCCGGTGAGGTTCGCCGGCATGTTCCACCCGGTCGGGTCGGACCTGGTGATGGCTGAGGCGAAGCGCACCAGGATCAACGCCTTCGGCATCACCTATGAGGGGAGGACAGGGCTGTCGAAGTCGAGCTTCTCCTGGGTCGCTTGAGGTCATGACCGAGGCAGAGTCGGACACCCGCTCGGGCCTTCGACCGGCGTACGCCGCGACGCGTGCCCATCTGGGGATCATCGCCGTCCTCCTCGCGCTGGCCGCCGTCGGCTGGTGGTGGACGGTCGGCGAAATGCGGGACATGGACAACGGGCCCTGGACCGCTCTGGGCACCTTCGGCTGGTTCGTCGGAGTCTGGGTGGTGATGATGGCGGCGATGATGTTCCCGTCGGTCTCCCCGACCGTCGCCCTGTACGCACGGATGAGCAGGTCGCGCCTCCTGCCGCTTGCTTTCACCGCCGGTTATCTCGTCACCTGGGCCGGCGCCGGGGTGATCGCGTTCCTGATCGCGTTGGCAACGACGCGCGCCGCCCAAGATGCCCTGGCCTGGGGCAACGCAGGGCAGACGATCGCTGGCGTGACGCTCCTGGTGGCCGCCGGCTACGAGCTAACGCCCCTCAAGGATGTCTGTCTGGGGAAGTGCCGCAGCCCACTGGGCACGCTGCTCGGCTCCTGGCGCGCCGGCTGGGCGGGTGGGTTCCGTATGGGACTGGCCAACGGCGCATGGTGCGTCGGATGCTGCTGGGCGCTCATGGCGTCGCTCTTCGCGCTGGGCGTGATGAGCGTGACCTGGATGGCCTTGGTCGCCGGGCTGATTGCGATCGAAAAGACGATCCCGTGGCGTCGCGCGGCAACCTACCTAACGGCAACTGTCCTGATACTGCTCGGGGTCATCGTCCTGGCCGCCCCGACGGCGCTTCCCGGACTCACTGTTCCGGGCCAGAGCCCGGCACCCTCGATGGACCCGATGGGGTAATGATCGAAGCGATGCCCCTCGAGCATCGGCGCGCTCTGGCCGTTGATGAGGACCAG
>JBQCEF010000245.1:0-5160 GCA_051960495.1 Nocardioides sp.
GTACCGAACACCAGTTTTTGTCGGCTTTGGTTCACTTCCCCCGCAATGCATTCCAAGGGAAGTGACCGAAAGCCACGGGAAGTCAGTGGCGTTGGAGCGCTTTGCGCGCCCGCCCGGCCATCACGTCGGCGAGCACGATCGCCTTGAAGGCGATGCCGGTCGCCTTCGGCACCATCCCCATCTGCTGCATCAGCTCGTAGGAGTCGAAGTACTGCGTGAACTCGCTGATCAGGCCGTCGCGGTAGCGAGCCTGGTTGGCGCCTCGCATGCGCACCGAGCGCCCCGTGGCGGGGACGCCGATGTCGAGCGGGCCGGTCATCGTGCCGGTGAACGACCAGGTGGCTACGCCCGTCTGGTTCTCGGCGTCGGCGTAGACCTCGAAGTCCTCGGTCGTCACGTGGAAGTCCGGGAACGCCGTGAAGTTGTTCTTCAGCTCCTTGCGCACCGCGTCCTTGCCGTGCACGGGCTCGGGGAGCGTGGGGTCGGTCCACACGACCTCCGCGTGCAGGTGCTCGACGATCGCCTCTATGTCGTGGGTGTTCCAGGCCTCCAGCATGCTGGCGGCGACCGCGCGGATCTCGGCCTCGGTCAGCTTCTTGTGGGTCGTTGCCATCGGACCAACCTCCCCGGTGGCTGTCGGTGGCCGCCGTCCGTCGGCGGTTCGGAGCCACCGGTTCCAGGCTTCGACCGGCCGGCGGGGGCGGCCAGAGGCGAAGGTCCCCGGCGCCAAGGTCAGAGCCCGCCGAGTGCCTCCTCCACCGCGGTGTCGCCGGCGAGCAGGTCGAAGTCCTTGCCGACCGTCCGGTCGTCGTGCAGCGCGGCCGCGATCACCGCGGCGACGTCGGCCCGGGGTACGTCGCCACGCTCCAGCCGGCCGACCTGGACCTTGCCGGTGCCCGGGTCGTCGGTGAGCCGTCCCGGGTGCACCACGGTCCAGTCGAGGTCGCGGCTCTTCAGGTCGTCGTCGGCCGCCTTCTTCGCCCGCAGGTAGACCTGGAAGACGTCGTCGCTGTCGGGGTCGGCCCGGTCGGTCCCCATCGACGAGACCATGACGTAGCGTCGTACGCCCGCGGCCTGTGCCGCATCCGCGAGCAGCACCGCCGCGCCCTTGTCCACGGTCTCCTTGCGCTCGGCGCCGCTCGAGGGCCCGCCGCCGGCGGCGAACACCACCGCGTCGCCCTCGCCGACGACCGCCGAGAGCTCCTCCACGGTGGCCTTCTCGAGGTCGAGCACGACCGCACGGGCCCCGGTCGCCTCCACGTCGGCCACGTGGTCGGGGTTGCGCACGATGCCGACCGCCTCGTCGCCCTGCTCGGTGAGTTGGCGCTCCAGCAAGAGTGCGATCTGTCCGTGTCCGCCTGCGATGAGGACGCGCATGGGTCTCCTTCTCGGTCGGGTGTCTTCCTGGGGTACCCGCTCAGGGTGGGGCTCAACCGGTCGTCGCCGGCGCTCGTGACCGACCGGTAGCCTTCGCGGCATGCCTCGCACCGCCCTGGTCACCGACTCGACCGCGATGCTGCCCGCGTCGCTGGCGGCCGAGCGGGGCATCACCGTGGTCCCCCTGCAGGTGGTGATCGGTGCCAAGTCGTACGACGAGGGCGTCGACGCCGAGGCCACGCCGGACACCATCGCCGAGGCGTTGAAGCAGTTCACGCCGGTGAGCACCTCGCGGCCCACCCCCGCGACGTTCCTCGCGGCCTACGAGCGGGCCGCGGCCGAAGGCGCCGAGGCCGTGCTGTCGGTGCACCTGTCCGGCGAGGTGAGCGGCACCTACGAGTCGGCCCAGCTCGCCGCGCGGGAGGCGTCGCTGCCCGTGCTCACCGTCGACACCCGGCAGCTGGGGATGGCGACCGGCTACGCCGTGCTCGCCGCGGCCGACGTCCTGGACGCCGGCAAGCCCGTGGAGGAGGCGGCGGGGGCCGCGCTCGCCCGTGCGTCGGCAACCACCTCCCTGTTCTACGTCGACACCTTGGAGTACCTGCGCCGCGGCGGCCGGATCGGGGCCGCGGCCGCCGTGCTGGGCTCGGCCCTCGCCGTGAAGCCGCTGCTGACGCTGACCGACGGGCGGATCGCTCCGCTGGAGAAGGTCCGGACGACCGCGCGCGCGCTCTCGCGGCTGGAGGAGCTGGCCGTCGCCGCGGCCGAGGACCGGCAGGTCGACGTGGCGGTCGCCCACCTGGCCGGACCCGCCCGTGCCGAGGCGCTCGCGGACCGGTTGCGCGCGCGCCTGGCCGCGAGCCTCGACGGGCGCGAGGTGTTCGTCGGCGAGGTGGGTGCCGTGATCGGCGCGCACGTGGGCCCCGGGATGGTCGCGGTCGTGGTCGCGCCCCGCTGACCGGCGGGTGAGCGCGACGGTTTCACCGGTGCCGGCACGGGTACCTCCGGTCCGTCGACCCTGAGACGGAGGACCCATGGCCGGACGGAGCCCTGCCCGGGAGATGGAGCGCGGCGCGGGACGCAGCACCGCGCTCGATATCGCCGTGCGCGTCGGGCTCGGCGCCTACGGATTCGTGCACCTGTTGGTCGCCTGGGTGACGCTGCGGCTGGTCTTCGGCGACAACTCGGGCAAGGCCACCGGCAAGGGTGCCTTGGCCCAGCTCGCGGACGACGCGCTCGGTCAGCTGACCCTGGGAGCGATCGCGCTCTGCTTCGCGGCGCTCGTGGTGTGGCAGCTGCTCGCGGCCGCGGTGGGCTTCCGCGATCGAGAGGGCGTCATGCGGCACCTGATGCGCGTCGGTGCGGGTGCTCGGGCGGTGACCTACGGCTATCTCGGCGTCTCGGCAGCCAGGCTCGCGTTGGAGGGTCGGTCCGCGTCGGGCGGCTCGCCGGACTCGACCACCGCGAAGCTGATGTCGGCGCCGGCCGGGCAGCTGCTCGTCGCGGGCGTCGGGCTGGTGGCGGCGAGCATCGGGATCGGGCTCGTCGTCTTCGGCATCGGCAAGCACTTCCTGGGCCAGCTCGACGAGGAGGCCCGTCACCAGGACCGTCGTATCCCGATCGTCGTCGTCGGCCAGGCGGGGTACGTCGTGAAGGGCCTCTCGTTCGTCGTCATCGGGGTGCTGCTCGGCTGGGCGGCGTACACCCACGACCCGGAGAAGTCCGGCGGGCTGGACGCCGCACTGCACGAGCTGCTCGGCCGGTCCCTGGGCACCTTCGCGGTGGTCGTCGTGGGGGTGGGCATGGCAGCGTTCGGGCTCTACCTGCTGGCGCGCTCCCGGCACCTCGACGACGACTCCTTCACCGTGTGAGCGGCCCCCCACTTGGTGGGTCCACCAATTGCAGGCCCGCAGGGGGTTGAACCGCGTTCGGCGGGGGTACCAACTCAAGGCAGTCCGCTTCCGTCGCCGTAGGGCGACGCGTCTCGAGGGGAAGGGCCCGCCATGGCCACTGACACGTCCGTCAAAGCAGATCAGCAACAACCGGAGCTCAGGCGCCACGTCGGGATCGTCGGGCTGCTCTTCGCCAGCGTCGGCTCGATCATCGGCTCGGGCTGGCTCTTCGGCGCCCTGGACGCCTCGGCGACGGCCGGTCCCGCCGCGGTGATCTCGTGGGTCCTCGGCGGCGCGATGATCTTGATGATCGCGCTGGTGTACGCCGAGCTCGGCACGATGTTCCCGCTGTCGGGCGGCGTGGTGCGCTACCCCCACCTGTCCTTCGGGTCGTTCGCCAGCTACACCACCGGCTGGATCACCTGGGTGGCGGTCGCCACGACCGCCCCGATCGAGGTCGAGGCCGCGCTCCAGTACGCCACGAAGTACGCCCCCTTCACCAGCGAGCACAAGGTCAACGGGGAGATCGTGCACACGCTCACCGCCCTCGGCTACGGCTCCGCGGTCGTGCTGATGGCGATCTTCGTCGTGGTCAACTACTACGGCGTCAAGTGGTTCGCGCGGGTCAACAACGCGATGGTCGGCTGGAAGATCTTCATCATCCTGCTCGTGATCGTCGCCTTCCTCGTCACGGCGTTCCACGGCGAGAACTTCAGCAGCCACGGGTTCACCCCGTCCGGCTGGCACGGCGTGTTCACGGCCACAGCCACGTCCGGCATCGTGTTCTCGTTCCTCGGCTTCCGGCAGGGGATCGAGCTCGCCGGCGAGACCGACAACCCCAAGCGCAACGTCCCGATCGCCGTGGTCGGCTCCGTGCTGATCACCGGCGTCATCTACGTCGCGCTGCAGATCGCGTTCATCGGCTCCCTCGACCCGCGGATCCTCGCCGACTCGGGCAGCTGGGCCGACCTGAGCTTCAAGAACGACTTCGGTCCCCTGGCGGCGCTCGCGTCGATCCTCGGCCTGGCCTGGCTGGCCGTGCTCCTGTACGCCGACGCCATCATCTCGCCCGGAGACACCGGACTGATCTACACCACGGTGACCTCGCGCATCTCCTACGCGATGGCCAAGAACGGCAACGCGCCGTCGAAGCTGGCGACCACGACCGACCGCGGCGTGCCGCTGTTCAGCCTGATCGTGACCTTCGTCGTCGGGCTGATCGTGTTCCTGCCGTTCCCGAGCTGGCAGCAGCTGGTCGGCTTCATCACCTCGGCGACGGTGCTCTCGTTCGCCTCGGGTCCGCTCGTGCTGGCCGCGCTGCGCAAGCAGCTCCCCGACCAGGAGCGACCGTTCCGGCTGCCGGGCGGTCACGTGATCCCGATCCTGGCCTTCTGGAGCTCGAACCTGATCATCTACTGGTCCACCTGGCCCATCAACTGGAAGCTGTTCGTCGCCGTCTGCCTCGGCTTCGTGCTGCTGCCGATCTACCACTGGCTCGGCAACGACGTGCCCAAGCTGGACTTCCGGGCCGGCGCGAGCTGGGTGCTGCCCTGGCTCGGCGGCCTCGCGCTGATCTCCTACCTCGGTGACTACGGCGGGCGCGGACTGATCGGCTTCGGCTCGGCGATCCCGATCCTGTTCGTGTTCTCGGTCGTGATCTACGCGATCGCGATCAAGACCCGCCTGGCTCCCGAGTTCGTCAAGGAGCACGTCGAGGCTGCGCGACGCGAGTCCGAGAGCGAGGAGAAGGAGCTCTCCGCGGCACCCTGACCGCACGGAGCCCCGGGGGGGGGGGGGGGGGGACCCCCACCCCCCCCCCCCCCCCCCAGAAGAAACACACAAAAAAACCCACACCAAAAACAACACCCCCACCAAAGCGGTGGGGGGGGTG
>JBQCEF010000246.1:0-6428 GCA_051960495.1 Nocardioides sp.
CCAACGCCCAGCGCCTCGGGGTGAAGCGCTTCGGCGGCCAGCTGGTCAACGCCGGCGAGATCCTCGTGCGCCAGCGCGGCACCCACTTCCACCCCGGCTCGGGTGTCGGGCGCGGTGGCGACGACACGCTGTTCGCGCTCGTCGAGGGCAACGTGCAGTTCGGCACCAAGCGCGGCCGTCGCGTGGTGAACATCCTCCCGGCTGGTCAGTAGACGCCCAGCCCCCAGCTCGAAGGGCGTTCCCGCAAGGGCACGCCCTTCGTTCGATTTCAGGAGCTCCGATGGCCCTCCCCACCTTCGTCGACCGGGTGACGCTGCACGTCGCCGCGGGGCGCGGAGGCAATGGCGTCGCCTCGGTCCACCGGGAGAAGTTCAAGCCCCTCGGCGGCCCCGACGGGGGGAACGGCGGGCCGGGCGGGTCGGTGATCCTGCGCGTCGACCCCGGCGTGACCACCCTCCTCGACTACCACCACAGCCCGCGCCGGCGCGCCGAGCACGGCGGTCACGGGGCCGGCGGGCACCGCAACGGATCCCACGGTGCCGACCTGGTGCTGCCGGTCCCCGACGGGACCGTGGTGACCCGCACCGAGGGGGGCGAGGTGCTGGCCGACCTGGTCGGCCCGGGCACCGAGCTCGTGGTGGCCCAGGGCGGGCGCGGCGGGCTGGGCAACGCGGCCCTGGCGTCCGCCAAGCGCAAGGCCCCCGGGTTCGCGCTGCTCGGCGAGCCCGGCGACGAGCTGGAGATCGTGCTCGAGCTCAAGGTCGTCGCCGACATCGGCCTGGTCGGGTTCCCGAGCGCCGGCAAGTCCAGCCTCATCGCCGCGATGTCCCGGGCCCGGCCGAAGATCGCCGACTACCCGTTCACGACGCTGGTGCCCAACCTGGGCGTGGTCACCGCGGGCGACACCACCTTCACGGTCGCGGACGTCCCCGGGCTCATCGAGGGCGCCAGCGAGGGCCGCGGGCTGGGCCACGACTTCCTGCGCCACATCGAACGCTGCGCCGCGATCGTCCACGTCATCGACGCCGCCACGATCGAGCCGGGGCGCGACCCGCTCGCCGACCTCGACGTGATCGAGAACGAGCTGAGCCGGTACGGCGGGCTCGAGGACCGCCCGCGCCTGGTGGCGCTGAACAAGATCGACGTCCCCGACGGCCGGGAGATGGTCGACCTGGTCCGGGCCGACCTCGAGGAGCGGGGCCTGCGGGTCTTCCCGGTCTCGGCCGCCAGCCGTGAGGGGCTGCGCGAGCTGTCGTTCGCGATGGCCGAGATCGTCGCCGCCCGGCGGGCCGCGGCTCCCGCGGTGGAGCCGACGCGCATCGTCATCCGCCCGCCGGACAGTGCGGGCGGCCCGGAGTTCACGATCAAGGAGACCGGCGAGGGCTGGCGCGTGCGCGGCCAGAAGCCCGAGCGCTGGGTCCGCCAGACCGACTTCAGCAACGACGAGGCCGTGGGCTTCCTGGCCGACCGGCTCAACCGGCTCGGCGTGGAGGACCGGCTGCTCGAGCTCGGCGCCGAGGAGGGCGACACCGTGCTGATCGGCGAGGCCGACAACGCGGTCGTCTTCGACTTCAAGCCGATGATGACCGCCGGTGCCGAGATCCTGGGCAGGCGCGGCGAGGACAACCGCTTCGCCGAGGACCGGCCGGCCGCGCAGCGACGCCGCGCGATCGAGGAGGCGATGGCCAGCCGTGCCGAGGGCGAGACCCGGGCCGACGTGGCCCGTCGCTTCGGCCTGCCCGGTGGCGACCCCGACGCCTCGCCCGACGCGGCGACCGAGGGAGACGACTGGGGCTGGGACGAGGACGACCCGGGGGAGCAGGGGTGACCCAGCGCCGCGAGGTCGCCGGCGCCCACCGCGTGGTGGTCAAGGTCGGCTCCTCGTCGCTGACCACCGCGGCCGGAGGCATCGACCCCGACCGGATCCGTGCGCTGGTCGACGCGATCGGCGGGCTCCGGGCGCGCGGTGCGGAGGTCGTGCTCGTGTCGTCGGGCGCGATCGCCGCGGGGCTCTCGCCGCTGGCGCTGGCCAGCCGCCCCCGCGACCTGGCCACGCGGCAGGCCGCCGCGTCGGTGGGCCAGGGCCTGCTGGTGCACCGCTACACCGAGGAGTTCGCCCGGCACGGGCAGCGCGTCGGGCAGGTGCTGCTGACCGTCGACGACGTGACCCGCCGCAGCCACTACCGCAACGCCTACCGCACGTTCGCCAAGCTGCTCGAGCTCGGCGTGCTCCCGATCGTCAACGAGAACGACACCGTGGCGACCTCCGAGATCCGCTTCGGCGACAACGACCGGCTCGCCGCGCTCGTGGCGCACCTCGTGCACGCGGACCTGCTGGTGCTGCTCAGCGACGTGGAGGGCCTGTACGACGCGGACCCGCGCACACCCGGCTCCGCCCTGCTCACCGAGGTCACTTCCGGGCAGGACCTCGAGGGCGTGACCATCGGCCGGACCGGCCCCGCCGGGGTCGGGACCGGCGGCATGCAGACCAAGATCGAGGCGGCCCGGATCGCCACCGGCGCGGGGATCCCCGTGGTGCTGGCCGCCGCCACCAGCGCCGCGGCCGCGTTCGCCGGGGAGCCGACCGGCACGCTGTTCCACCCCACCGGCAAGCGCCGGCCCACCCGGTTGCTCTGGCTGGCGCACGCCACCGAGGCCAAGGGCCGGCTGCACCTCGACGACGGCGCGGTCCGGGCCGTGGCGCACCGGCGGGCCTCGCTGCTCCCGGCGGGGATCACCGAGGTGAGCGGCACGTTCGACGCGGGCGACCCGGTCGACCTCGTGGACGGGGCCGGGCGGGCGCTGGCCCGCGGGCTGGTCAACTACGACTCGGCGGAGCTCCCCGGGCTGCTGGGCCGCTCGACCCACGAGCTCGCTCGTGAGCTGGGTGCGTCCTACGAGCGGGAGGTCGTGCACCGCGACGACCTGGTCCTGCTCGGACCGCCGCAGGACCCGGTTCAGCCCTCCAGCCGGTAGGCCTCGACCAGCTGGGCCTCTGCGGCGTCGAGATAGCTGCCCAGCTCGCGCTCGGCGGCCTCGAACTCCCCGGCGGCCAGCAGGTCGGCGATCGCACGGTTCCCGGGCAGGTAACGCTCGTGGAAGGTGCGCGGCGCGGCCATCACGTGGAAGACGAGCCGGAGCTCGGCGAGGACGCGGCGCATCGTCTCGTCGGTGCGGGGGCTGCCGGCCAGCGCCGCGATCGCCTGGTGGAAGTGCATGTTGGCGGTCCCGACGTCGACCCACCGGTCCTCCGCGGCGGCTGCCTCCGCCTCCTGCACGGCCTCGCGCACCGCCTGCACACGGGCCTGCACCAGCGAGGGGTCCGAGCCCGCCTCCGCGGCCGCACGCCGTACCGCGCCGCACTCGAGGATCCGGCGCAGCCGGTAGAGGTCGCGGACGTCCTCGACCTCGAGCCGGCGCACGAACACCCCGCGGTTGAACTCGTGGCTGAGCAGCTGCTCGTGGGTGAGCAGCCGGAACGCCTCGCGCAGCGTGTTGCGGGACACGCCGAGCGCCTGGCCGAGCTGCTCCTCCGAGAGCCGGGTGCCGGGCGCGAGCCGGCCCGCGGTGATGTGGTCGCGCAGGACCGTCGCGACGCGTCCCGACGTGCTGGAGCGGCTCAGCGACTCGCGGTCGGCGCGCAGGGTCTCCAGCAGGGCGCCGGGCGCCTGCGGACTCGACTGCTGCGTCATCGCTGCCTCGCTCCTGGTCTAGGTGGATCCATCCTAAGTGATCAGGGGTATTGAAGAATTGTTCAACAATCCTCTATCGTCGTGTGATCCGGGCCACACGGCCACGTCACCCAGAGAGCGACACCCCATGGGCGAGCACACACAGCACAGCTCCGGCGAGACCGCAGTGGCGCAGCCACCGGCCCCCACCAAGGCGGTACGGTCCCGCGGCCGCGGGGCGCTGCTGGGGGCGATGTTCCTGATGGCAACCAGCGCCATCGGCCCGGGCTTCATCACCCAGACCACCGTGTTCACCGACCAGCTCGGGGCCGCCTTCGCCTTCGCGATCGTGGTCTCGATCGTCGTGGACATCGCCGTGCAGCTCAACGTGTGGCGGATCCTCGGGGTCGCTGGCATGCACGCCCAGGACCTGGCCAACAAGGTCGTCCCCGGCGGCGGCTACCTGCTGGCCGGGCTCGTCGTGCTCGGGGGTCTGGTGTTCAACATCGGCAACATCGGCGGCACCGCGCTGGGCGCCAACGCCATGATGGGCGTCGACGTGAAGGTCGGCGGCGCCGTGTCGGCGCTGGTGGCCATCGCGATCTTCCTCAGCCGGCGAGCCGGTGTCGCGATGGACCGTGTCGTGGTGGTGCTCGGGCTGCTGATGATCGCGATGGTGGCCTACGTGGCCGTGGTGTCCGACCCGCCGGTCGGCGAGGCGCTGCGGCAGTCCGTGCTGCCCGACGACATCGACTTCCTGGTCATCACCACGCTCATCGGCGGCACGGTCGGGGGCTACATCACCTACGCGGGCGCGCACCGGATGGTCGACTCCGGGATCACCGGCACCGAGCACGTGCGCGCGATCACCCGCAGCTCCACCGTCGGGATCGTGGTCACCGGCGTGATGCGGGCGCTGCTGTTCCTCGCCGTGCTGGGTGTGGTGGCCGGAGGCGCCGCGCTCGCCGCCGACAACCCGCCGGCCTCCGCCTTCTCCCACGCGCTCGGCGACGCGGGCGTGCGGGTGTTCGGCGTGATCCTGTGGGCGGCGAGCATCACCTCGGTGATCGGCGCGTCGTACACCTCGGTCTCCTTCCTGGTCACCTTCCACGACCGGCTCAAGGCGCGGCGCAACCACCTCGTCGTGGGGTTCATCGCGCTCGGCGTGCTGCTGTTCCTGATCCTCGGCAAGGCCCCGGTCACGCTGCTGGTGCTGGCCGGCGCGCTCAACGGTCTGATCCTCCCCGTCGGCCTCGGCGTGCTGCTGTGGGCGGCGGCTCGCCGCAGCGACCTGCTGAAGGGCTACCGGTACCCCCGCTGGCTGCTCGGCGCCGGCATCGCGGTCTGGCTGCTCACGGTCTACCTGGGGTGGGAGTCCTTGGGCGGCATCAGCAAGCTGTGGGCATGACGACGATGCGCATCGACCTGAACGCCGACCTGGGCGAGAGCTTCGGGCAGTGGACGCTCGGCGACGACGACGCGCTGCTCGGCGTGGTGACCAGCGCCAACGTCGCCTGCGGGTTCCATGCCGGCGACCCCACGGTCCTGAGGCAGGCCTGCGAGCGCGCCGCGGAGCTCGGCGTCACGATCGGGGCGCAGGTCGGCTACCGCGACCTGGCCGGCTTCGGGCGGCGCTTCATCGACGTCGCCCCGCAGGAGCTGGTCAACGACGTGATCTACCAGATCGGCGCGCTCGAGGGGTTCGCCCGGGTGGCCGGGACGAGCGTCGCCTACGTCAAGCCCCACGGCGCGCTCTACAACACGCTGGTCCACCACGAGGAGCAGGCGGCCGCGGTGGTCACGGCGGTGCGGGAGTACGACGCCTCGCTGCCGGTGCTCGGCCTGCCGGGATCGGTCTGGCTCCGCCAGGCGGAGGACGCCGGCCTCGACGTCGTGCCGGAGGCGTTCGCCGACCGGGCCTACACGCCGCAGGGCACGCTGGTGCCGCGGCGGGAGGCGGGCGCGGTGATCCACGACCCCGAGGTCATCGCCGCACGCTGCGTCCGGATCGCGACCGAGGGCGAGGTGGTGGCCGTCGACGGCAGCGTGGTCGCGGTGCGCGCGGCCTCGGTCTGCGTCCACGGCGACCACCCGGGCGCGGTCGAGAGTGCGACCGGTGTCCGCAAGGCTCTCGAGGTGGCCGGCGTCGAGGTCCGGCCGTTCGCCTCCGGGGGCCGTCGATGAGGACCCTGCCGTGCGGCGACCGCGGCCTGCTCGTGGAGCTCGCCGACCTCGACGAGGTGCTGTCGCTCTACGGCGCGCTCGTGGACGACCCGCCGGAAGGCGTGGTCGACCTCGTGCCGGCGGCCCGCACGCTGCTGCTGCGTCTGGACCCCGACCGTACCGACGTCGAGAAGGTCCGGAGCAGCCTCCGCGGCAGGCGCTCCGCGCCGGAGGCACCGCCGCGGGGCGGCACGGTCGAGGTCCCGGTGCGCTACGACGGCGAGGACCTCGCCGAGGTCGGCCGGCTGACCGGGCTGGGGGAGCGTGGCGTCGTCGGGGCGCACACCGGCCAGAGCTGGACGGTCGCGTTCTGCGGGTTCTCGCCCGGGTTCGGCTACCTCGTCGGCGAGGACGACCGGCTGCGCGTGCCGCGCCGCAGCGTCCCGCGCAAGCGGGTCCCGGCCGGAGCGGTCGCGCTGGCCGGCGAGTTCGCCGGGATCTACCCGCGGGAGTCGCCGGGCGGGTGGCAGCTGATCGGGCACACCTCGATGCTGCCGTGGGACCTCGAGCGCGACCCCCCGACGGTGCTGCTGC
>JBQCEF010000247.1:0-4052 GCA_051960495.1 Nocardioides sp.
CGCGTGGTCCGCGCGTTCGTGCGCGAGCGCTACGAGACCGACCGGTTCGCCGGCGCGAACGCCGACCTCACCGAGGTGGCGATCCGGACCGGCCGCTGGATGGCGACGATGTTCCCCGCCGTGCTGCTGGTGATGAACGCGTCCAGCGTGGCGGTCCTCTGGTTCGGTGGCCACCGCGTGGACGCCGGCCAGATGCAGGTCGGTTCGCTCACCGCATTCCTGACCTACCTCGTGCAGATCCTGATGTCGGTGATGATGGCGACCTTCATGCTCGTGATGGTGCCGCGTGCCTCGGTGTGCGCGGACCGGATCGGCGAGGTGCTGGAGACCGACTCGTCCGTCGTACCCCCGGCGGAGCCGGTCACCGTGCTCGACAGGCACGGTGAGCTCGAGCTGCGAAACGTCGGGTTCAGCTACCCAGGCGCCGAGACGCCGGTGCTCCGCGACGTCAGCCTCAGTGCCTCGCCCGGCACCACCCTCGCGGTCATCGGGTCGACCGGTGCCGGCAAGACCACGCTCCTCAACCTGGTGCCCCGGCTGTTCGACGCGACGGCCGGTCAGGTGCTGGTCGACGGGGTCGACGTACGACGCCTCGACCCCGAGCTGCTCTGGAGCCGGATCGGGCTCGTGCCGCAGCGCGCCTTCCTGTTCAGCGGGACCGTCGCGAGCAACCTGCGTTACGGCAACCCGGACGCCACCGACGAGGAGCTCTGGGCGGCGCTCGAGGTCGCGCAGGCACGGGACTTCGTGGCGGCGATGCCCGAGCAGCTCGAGGCGCCGATCGCGCAGGGCGGCAGCAACGTGTCCGGCGGCCAGCGCCAGCGGCTCGCGATCGCCCGGGCGCTGATCCGGCGACCCGAGATCTACCTGTTCGACGACTCGTTCTCCGCGCTCGACCTGGCCACCGATGCCCGGCTGCGCCAGGCGCTGCGGCCGGTCACCCGGGACGCCACGGTCGTGATCGTCGCGCAACGGGTGTCCACGATCGTCGACGCCGACCAGATCGTGGTGCTCGAGGACGGCGCGGTCGTCGGCAGGGGCACGCACGAGGAGCTGCTGGAGACCTGCACGACCTACCAGGAGATCGTCGCCTCCCAGCTGTCCGCCGAGGACGCAGCATGAGCGCCCCGCGACGCTGCTCACTGCGTTCGCACCGCCTCGGGGACCCCGCATGAGCGCCCCGACCAGCGCGGGCGGGCCCGTGCCACCGACCGGCACCGGACCCGGTGCGCCGCCCGCGGCCGCCAAGGGTGGCGGTGCCATGAAGGAGACCGAGCGGGTCCAGGCCGGTCCCGGCCCGGGACGGGGACCGTTCGGCGGCGGCATGGTCGGTCAGAAGTCCATGGACTTCGGCCCTTCGGCGCGCCGGCTCATCGGCCGGATGCGGCCCGAGCGCGGCAAGGCGATCACCACGATCCTGCTCGCCGTGGTCAGCGTGGCGCTCGCGTCGATCGGCCCGAAGATCCTCGGCCGCGCCACCGACTTGATCTTCTCCGGCCTGTTCGGTCGCCAGATCCCCGCCGGCGTGAGCAAGCAGGAGGCGGTGCAGGGGCTGCGCGACCAGGGCGAGGGGCGCCTGGCGGACATGCTCGCCGGCATGGACGTCGTGCCCGGGCAGGGCGTCGACTTCGACGCGGTCCGCAACGTGCTGCTGCTCGTGCTCGCGGTGTACGTCGCCTCGTCGGTCCTGTCGTGGCTGCAGGGCTACCTGCTCAACGACGTCACGCAGAGCACCGTGCGGCGGATGCGCAACGACGTCGAGGACAAGATCAACCGGCTGCCGCTGCGCTACTTCGACAAGCAGCCGCGAGGCGAGCTGCTGAGCCGGGTCACCAACGACATCGACAACATCAGCCAGACGCTCCAGCAGACGATGAGCCAGCTGCTCTACGCCCTGCTCACGGTGGTCGGCGTGCTCGTGATGATGTTCTACATCTCGCCGTTGCTGGCGCTCGTCGCCCTCGTGACGGTCCCGGTCACGATGCTGGTCACCGGCGCGATCATGAAGCGCTCGCAGGGGCTGTTCATCGCGCAGTGGCGTCGTACCGGCCAGCTCAACGCTCACATCGAGGAGGCTTTCACCGGCCACGCGCTGGTCAAGGTCTTCGGCCGTCGCCGCGAGGTCGAGGAGGTCTTCGCCGAGGAGAACGACGCACTGTTCCAGGCGTCGTTCGGCGCGCAGTTCGTGTCCGGCCTGATCATGCCGATGATGATGTTCATCGGAAACCTCAACTACGTCGTGATCGCCGTCCTCGGTGGGCTGCGGGTCGCGAACGGGTCGATGAGCCTCGGTGACGTGCAGGCCTTCATCCAGTACTCCCGCCAGTTCACCCAGCCGCTGACCCAGGTGGCGTCGATGATGAACCTGCTGCAGTCCGGCGTGGCCTCCGCGGAGCGGGTCTTCGAGCTGCTCGACGCCGAGGAGGAGCCGGCCGAGGAGCACGCCGCCCCCGCCGAGGGCGGTCGGGGCGAGGTGGTCTTCGAGGAGGTGTCCTTCCGCTACGAGGAGGACCAGCCGCTGATCGAGGACCTGTCGCTGGTGGCGCGGCCGGGACACACCGTGGCGATCGTCGGCCCGACCGGCGCGGGCAAGACCACCCTGGTCAACCTGGTGATGCGGTTCTACGACGTGGACTCCGGCCGGATCACGCTCGACGGCGTCGACGTGGCCTCGATGCGCCGCAGCGACCTGCGCAGCCGCACCGGGATGGTGCTGCAGGACGCCTGGCTGTTCGAGGGGACGTTGCGCGACAACATCGCCTACGGGCGACCCGACGCCACCGAGGAGCAGATCCACGCGGCGGCCCGGGCGACGTTCGTCGACCGGTTCGTGCACAACCTGCCGGACGGCTACGACACGGTCGTGGACGAGGAGGGCAGCAGCATCAGCGCCGGCGAGCGCCAGCTGGTGACCATCGCCCGCGCCTTCCTCGCCGACCCCGAGCTGCTGATCCTCGACGAGGCGACCAGCTCGGTCGACACCCGCACCGAGCTGCTGGTGCAGCACGCGATGGCGGCACTGCGGACCGACCGGACCAGCTTCGTCATCGCCCACCGGCTCTCCACGATCCGCGACGCCGACCTGATCCTGGTGATGGAGGCCGGCCGCATCGTCGAGCAGGGCAATCACGACGAGCTGCTCGCCGCCGAAGGGGCCTACGCCGCCCTCTACAACGCGCAGTTCTCGGCGGCCGCGACCGACGCCGCGGTCGACCCGGAGCAGCTCGCGGAGGTGTGAGGGGTCCGGACAGCAGACGACCCGTGGACGGTGCGGATCCAACCGCTTCTCCGACGGACTATCGGAGCGCCCACGGGCCGGGTGACTGCTTGGTATTTCCAGCGCGCACCCGGACGTGCCGGGCCAGCGAAGCTGGACGGTGCGCTGCTAGGAAGCAGCCACCTCACTCGTCCTGAAAGAATGCACTTCCAGACCACCTCCTTTCCGTGTGGCTCCACGCTACGTGGCACAAACCGGGCCGACAAGGAGTTTTCTCATCGTGGTCACGAGGACCGGTGACGGCGGACGAGGAGGGGGAACGGTGGGCTGGCTGCGCACGATCCTCACCGACATCCGGCCGCTCCAGGTCTCGGCGCCCTACCGCCGCCTGTTCTTCGGCAACACCGTCGCCCAGCTCGGGCAGCAGATGACCAACGTGGCCGTGGCCGTGCAGGTCTACCAGCTCACCGGCTCCTCGTTCTACGTCGGTCTGGTCGGTGCCTTCGGCCTCGGGCCGCTGGTCGTGCTCGGGCTGTACGGCGGCGCCATCGCCGACGCCATCGACCGCCGGACCCTGGCGCTGATGGCCTCCGCGGGGTTGTGGGCGGTCTCGGTGCTGTTCGCGCTCCAGGCCTACCTCGACAACGCCTCGGTGTGGCTCCTGCTCGGCCTGGTCGCGGTCCAGTCGGGGTTCTACGCGCTGAACAACCCGGCCCGCTCGGCGATGGTGCCGCGGCTCATCGAGAAGGAGCTGATGCCGGCCGCGAGCGCGCTCAACATGGCGTCGTTCAACCTCGGCTACACGATGGGCCCGCTGCTCGGCGCGCTCGCGATC
>JBQCEF010000248.1:0-3578 GCA_051960495.1 Nocardioides sp.
TCACGCGCGGAATCCCAACGCCGAGGTTCGGAAAGACGATTGCTAGGTTGTACCAAAACAGTAGTTGAACGATGCCTGGCGTGGCTAAGAAGAACCACACATAGAATCCGCCGAACATCTTGGCCACTGGATTCGCAGACATTCGCATGAACGCTAGGATCGTGCCGACGAAGAGACCGATCAAAAGAGACGCGATGAGAATTACGAAGGTCACTCTTAAGCCATCGCGCACCCTGGCCGAAAAGATATAGTCCGGGATCACCGAGAAGTGGATCAATGGGGTCGAGAAGAATGCGACGGCAAGGTAGGCGATGACGAGGATTAGGAGGCCACCCGCGATCAGACG
The DNA here is from genome assembly GCA_051960495.1 of Nocardioides sp. GTDB lineage: Bacteria > Actinomycetota > Actinomycetes > Propionibacteriales > Nocardioidaceae > Nocardioides_B. The sequence goes on from JBQCEF010000248.1 coordinate 347, forward strand.
ACCAACATGTCTCGGCGGCCTGTAGGTGAACATCTCGTTGCTGGTCGCCGCTGATTCGTCACCTGGGACTGCACTCAGATGGATCGCCATGCTGAACCAACCTCTCGCTGCTGCGCTGAATCTCGCGGGTGGCTTAGGACTTGAGGACGGGGAACCCTCCTGGGTCCCCCGTCCTTCGAAGATCAACTGCTAGCGCCCTCGTTCAACCGGGCTTGGTCGATCGCTGTATCCTGCATGTTGTACTTCTTGAGGATTTGCGCGTAAGTGCCGTCATCGATGGTGGCCTGGAGGGCCATCTTGACTGCGTCGCGCAACTCCGTGTCGTCCTTGGCGAAGGCAATGCCGACGGGCGCGGGGTCGTCGACCTTGACCGGGTCTCCGTTGCTATCGGTGGCGATCTCGAGAGTGCCGTTCGACTGCGCAACCTGGTACACGCCAAGCACAAAGGCGCGGACCTCCGCGTGGGAACGGCCCGTCTTCAGGGCCAACTCGACCTGATCCACGCCCGGGTAGGCAGTGATGTCGATGGGGTCCTTACCGCCCGCTTTGCACTTCTTGGATTGCGCCTGGAGCATGGGATACTGCGAACTCGCTGTCTGCGCCCCAACGGGTTGACCGCAAAGCGAGTCCATGCTCGTGACGTTGCCCGGATTTCCCTTGGGGACCACGATCGAGGTAAAGGACCTCAGATAGTCGACGAAGTCGACTTGCTGCTCGCGCTCTTCGGTGTCGGACATCCCGGTGATAGCGAGATCGAATCGGTTGGCCAGTAGCCCCGGGATGACTGACTCGAATGGTACGTTCGTGAACTGGACTTGGAGCCCGAGTTCCTTTGCTACAGCCGTGGCGATGTCGATGTCGGATCCGACGATTTTTCCGTTTGCGTCTTTGTAGCTGAGCGGCGGTAATCCCGCATAGGTAGCGATGTTGAGAGTCCCGCGCTGAGCCACGTCATCGGGGACTTTGATGCCTGATTCGCTGGTGGACGCACTCTCTTTTTGCCCGCTTTCGGCGGAACAGGCGCCCGCAAGGACGCTCAGCATCAGGACCAGCGCACTCGCTACGACCTTGGTGGTCGGGGATGGAGACTTCATCTGCAATTCCTTCTCCTCGATCTTGTTCTCGTGGCACGCGGCAGCCGACAAGGTCGGCGAGTCCAGCGCGATGGCCTCGAGGGTCTGAAACTCCTCATGGGTCCGGCTGGGATTGACCAGGCGGACACCTGCTGCTCTTGCCGTCCTTCGGCCGGCCCAGATCCAACCGCGATCGAAAATTTTCGATAACACTAGGCGCCCTTTGAGCCGCTGTCAACGGCTTCGCCGCAGTCCGATGCAGAGACGGCACAGGAAGTGTGTTCAGGGTGCGCTCGATCGGCAGCACTGGGGCCGGCGCCTCATCCTTGGTCTACGGCGGCATCGACCCGCGTACGCGATCTCCACCGGCGACGTGGCTCCGGCGACGGTTGGCACTCGGGCCGTTCGCAAGGCACCTGTGAACTTGGGCGTTGAGGGCTGCCCAACTGCGCGGCCCTGCGTCGGCCACGACCCCGGACGAACGACGACCCCGGACGAACGGTCGGGCGGTCAGGCGCAGGCCGGGCGGCTTTCCCCTTCTTCAGCGTAGCTCCCGCGCCGATAGTCACTAGCAGAGCAAGGCCCTAATCCGGGCGGCAGTTGGGTCAGCGCCTACCCCCGCCCGTCGTCGGGAGGCGGTACGGCCGCGAGGGGCGTAGTATCGACGGAAGTCGATAACGCTCGGTGAATGGAGACGCGTGAAACTGTTGGGCGAAGGTAGCGATCGCGATGGCGCTCAGGTCGGGCTTAGGCCGGGAGTAACCACCGTTCATGTCTCGACATGCTACGACTTCCTCGTCAGCCTGCGGGCCCTTTACAACGTCGGCACCTATGAGCGTGCCCGTCCGTGGTCCTTGGCCGCTCGGAGTTCGATGGGTAGCGAGCTCTTCCGCGCTGGGCGCCCGTTCTTCGAGGGTGGAGAAACGGCTCTTGGACTGGGACTTCTCCGGCTGGTTCCCACCCTGGCTTCCAACTCGAGTCCCCGCGAGTTCATTGCTCTTCTGCGCGAGACGTCGCCGGAAGACTGCGCGCTCCTGATGCTTGACACTGGCGAGACCGACCAGGAGACGTTGGACTCATACCGATCCGCGCTCCGAAACGTCGACCAGCCGGGTGCTCGTGCGGAGTGGATCGGGGAGGGGCTGAGCGACGCCCTCACCGATCGCAGTCTCGAAGTGCTGACAGACCCACGAAGTGCGAAGGACACGATCATCCGGTTCTTGGAAGGCTACTTGTCCACAGTCTTCGCCACCGCCGACGACGCTATCGGCGAAGCCGTGGACCGTGCGGCCATGGCATCCAGGGAGCTACTCCGGATGCAGCCCGCAGTTTCAGCGGTGGAGGCGCTCACTGGCGGATACGCTCTCTCGGAAGCGCAGCAAATGAAGAGAATCGTGCTGGCCCCGTCCGTCTTCATCTATCCGTTCATGGCGTCCCGCGTTGACGAGTCCGCTGGCGAAGCCCTGATCGTTTTCGGCGTTCGGGACGACTCAATCCTCGGCTACCACGAATCGGAGCCCGAGGACGTTCTTCACGGCGCGAAGGCGCTGGCGAACGCTCATCGACTTCAGATCCTCGTGCTCCTGCGTCGCGGGCCGATGCTCGGGTCTGAGCTCATCAAGCGCCTCGAACTGGCGCAACCCACGGTGCACCACCATCTCGCGCAACTCAGATCGTCGGGTCTAATTCGTCAAGAACGGACTCACGAAGGGATGTTGTACCAATTCCGCCCAGACGGCGCCGCCTCCTTGGTCGCTCGTCTCGGCAACTTCCTAGGCGTCGAATGAGGATGCGGCAGGGTCCAAGGTCCACATGGGCCACGGACAAGCCGGAACGACGGCGGCCGTTCGGGCTAGTTCACCTCCCGTTGATTCGTCGACAGTTGGCTGCCAGGCGGTTGGGGTCGCCGCGGTAGAGGCGCAGGCGCGTGAGTGGAGTCCAGCAGAGTGGTGTACGACGGACCTGAGTGAGCGCGTGCCTCCAACGTAGGCGCGGCCACCGGGTGGATCCTTCGAGTGATCTCTCACAACCGACTCGAAGAAGGACACCTTGATGACCGCTGTGCCCAGTATCGACCCTGCCCAGTTCCTGACCGAGCAGCTGGCCCAGGCGAGCCCCGATCTGATGCGGGATCTGCTGACCACGTTTGTCAACGCGCT
>JBQCEF010000249.1:0-3816 GCA_051960495.1 Nocardioides sp.
GTCGTGGCTGCGCTCGGCCGACCGCAACGTCATCGCACAGGCGAACACCGCCAGGAACCCGTAGCCGTGTGCCACCTCGGCCACGCCGTAGGACAGCAGCACCGCCGCGAGCGCGAGCAGCGGCTCACCGGTCTCGGCGAGCCGCAGCGACGGCGACGGCGCCCGGAACGCGACCTTGACCAGGAACCACCCCACCGCGGTGCCGATCAGCGCGCCCACGAGGACCTTGCCGACCAGCTCCCAGGCCACCCAGCGCAGCGCCCACTCCTGCACCCCGCCGATGGTGACGAGGAAGATCGCCGCGTAGACGAAGGGGAAGGCCAGGCCGTCGTTGAGCCCGGCCTCCGAGGTGAGCGCGAAGCGGACCTCGTCGTGCTCGTCGATCTCGACGCACTCGTCGCTCTCGCCCACCGACGGACCCTCGACCTGCACGTCCGAGGCGAGGACCGGGTCGGTCGGCGCCAGCACCGCGCCGAGCAGCAGCGCCGCCGCGACCGGCAGACCCATCAGCCACCAGCCGAGGAAGGCCACGCCGGCGATGGACAGCGGCATCACGACGCCGAGCAGCCGCCAGGTCGCCCCCCAGCGCTTCCAGGTCTCCCAGCGCACCCACTCCAGCGGGCGGTCGAGGGCGAGGCCGACACCCATCAGCGCGACGATCACGCAGAACTCGGTGAGGTGCTTGACGAAGGTGAGGTGCTCGGTGGGCGCGACCGAGATGCCGTCGGGGACCGGCAGCAGCCCGATGAGCATGCCGACCACGAGCAGCACCATCGGCGCGGAGATCGCCTGCCGTCGCAGCACCTGCGGCAGCACCACGGCGAGCAGCAGCGATGCGCCGAGGAACAGGTAGACGAAGGCGTCGGTCACAACCCTTGGTATATCGGGTGACCCCTGACGGCCGGGCGGAACCCGACCACTCGACGGGCGGAACCTGACGCATCAACGTGTCGGCGCGGCGTCGTAGGGTCGCGGTGTGGTGGACCTGTCGCTGGTGCTGGAGGATGCGGACCTGCGCCGGCGCTACGGCTCGGTCACCCTCGAGCGGGCCTGGGACTACGTCCGGACCGGCCAGGTGCTCTCGGTCGACCACGAGGTCGACGGCGAGGGCGACCTCGACATCCGGGGGACGGTGGCAGGGTCCACCAGCGCGCCGTACTCCACCTTCGTCAGCGTCGGTCAGGGCGAGCGGGGTCTGTGGGTCTACAGCCGGTGCAGCTGCCCGGTCGGAGAGGCGTGCAAGCACGCCCTGGCGCTGCTGATCACGGTCCGCGCCGAGCAGGAGGTGTCGTCGTACGCCGGCGGCAACCGTCGCTGGGAGCGGCAGCTGACCTCCGTCCTCGACGAGCTCGACGACCGGGAGGAGCCGGGGAGCGCCCGCAAGCCGCTCGCGCTCCAGGTCGAGCTGGCCCGGCCGGCCGCCTCGCGGGGCTACCGGGGCTGGTCCGACCCGTCCGCCCCGGTGCGCGGGCCGCTCCGGGTCCGGCCGCTGCAGCGGGGTGCCCGGGACAACTGGGTCAAGACCGGGGTCTCCTGGCAGGAGGTGCCCTACCTCGGCACCCGGCGCAACGTCTCGGCGGAGCAGGTGGAGGTGCTCGCCGAGCTGCTCGCCTCCTACCGGGCCGCCTCCCGGCAGACGTACTTCGGCTCCGAGAGCCACCTGCCGCTCGCCGCGTTCGGGCCGTCGCTGTGGAGCCTGCTCGAGCGGGCGCGCGCGGCCGGCCTCGTGCTGGTGCCCGGCAACGGCATCGACAGCGTGGAGGTGCACCCCCGGCCGGTCGCGCTGGAGCTCGACGTCAACGCGGCCGAGACCGGGGACGCCCACCTGCGGCTGGGCGTGCAGGTCGAGGGGGAGTGGTACCCGTCCGAGGACCTCGACGTGCTCGGCGACGCCGGTCACGGGGTGGCGCTGTGGTCGCCGACCGACCGCCCGCACACGTGGGCGCTGACGCTGGCGCCGCTGGCCAAGCCGGCCGGCCCGCAGGTGCGCCGGCTACTGTCGGCCGGCGACACCGTGGTCCCGGCGGCCGACCGTGAGGACCTCGTGTCCGACTTCCTGCCCCGGCTGCAGCGTCACGTCCCGGTCATCTCCTCGGACGGATCCGTGCGCCTGCCGGAGCCGGCCGTGCCACGCCTCGCGCTCACCGTGACCTGGGTGGCCGTCGACGAGGTGCACCTGGCGTGGTCGTGGCGCTACGCCTCCGGAGGCGACGACCGCGAGTACGCGCTCGGCGAGTCCCGCGGGCTGCGCGGGTTCCGGCGCCCGGACCTCGAGCGGGCGCAGCTCGACGGGCTCGAGCTCGGGGACGCTGCGGTCTTCCGGTTGTACGACGCGCACCGGCGCGACCACGGGCCGGTCCCGGAGCAGCACCTGACCGGCACGGCGGTGCTCGGGTTCGTCGAGGACGCCCTCCCCGAGCTCGAGGCCGCCGCGAAGGCGGGTCGGCTGGAGCTGACCGAGGTGGGCGGCCGGCCCGACTACCGCGAGGCGCGCGAGGCGCCGGTGGTGCACTTCGCGAGCCGCTCCGCCGACGACGACGAGCCCGGCCGCACCGACTGGCTCGACCTGGAGGTCGTGATCAGCGTCGACGGCGACTCGCTCGCGCTGGCCCACCTCCTGGAGGCGCTCACCCGCGGCCAGGACCGGGTGATCCTCCGGACGGGGGTGCACGTCGCGGTGGACCGGCCGGAGTTCCGGCATCTCGCCGAGCTGGTCACTGCGGCCGGCGAGCTCCACGAGCAGCCGCGCGACGGCGTGCGGGTCTCCCACCACGACCTCGGGCTGTGGGACGAGCTCGCCGAGATCGGGCTCGTCGACGCGCAGGCCGCCGAGTGGGTCCGGGCGGCGCAGGCGCTGCGCGGGCTGACCGCGCTGCCCGAGGTGGAGCCGGTCGGGCTCGAGGCCCAGCTGCGGCCCTACCAGCTCGCGGGCTTCCGCTGGCTCGCCTACCTGTGGCAGGCGCGGCTCGGCGGGATCCTCGCCGACGACATGGGGCTGGGCAAGACGTTGCAGACCCTCGCGCTCGTCGCGCACGCCCGGGCGCAGGGCGCAGGGCCCTTCCTCGTCGTCGCGCCGACGAGCGTGGTGTCGACCTGGGCCCACGAGGCGGCGACGTTCACGCCCGGGCTGCGGGTGCGCACGATCACCGAGTCGCACGCGCGACGCGGCACCTCGATCGGCGAGGTGCACGAGGACGCCGACCTGGTGATCACCTCCTACACGCTCTACCGGCTCGAGGCCGATGCCTACGTGGCGCAGGCGTGGGGTGGCCTGGTCCTCGACGAGGCGCAGACCGTGAAGAACCACCAGGGCAAGACCTACCAGGCCGTGCGCCGCCTCGACGTGCCGTTCCGGCTCGCGCTGTCCGGGACGCCGATGGAGAACCGGTTGATGGAGCTGTGGTCGCTGCTCTCGATCGTGGCGCCCGGGCTGTACCCGTGGCCGCAGCGGTTCGTCGAGCTGGTGGCCAACCCGGTCGAGCGGCTCGGCGACCAGCAGGTGCTCGACCGGTTCCGTCGCCGGGTGCGCCCGTTCCTGCTGCGTCGTACCAAGGAGCTCGTCGCCGCCGACCTCCCCGCCAAGCAGGAGCAGGTGCTCGAGGTCCGGCTGACACCGCGGCACCGGCGCATCTACGAGACGCACCTGCAGCGCGAGCGGCAGACCGTGCTGGGGCTCGTCGAGGACTTCGACAAGCACCGGATCGCGATCTTCCGGTCGCTGACCAAGCTGCGCCAGCTGAGCCTGGACGCCGCGCTGGTGGACCCGGAGTACGACGCTGTCGGGTCCGCCAAGGTCGACGTGCTGCTCGACCACCT
>JBQCEF010000250.1:0-7974 GCA_051960495.1 Nocardioides sp.
CTACGTCGGGATGGTGCCCAGCCGGCTGGACGTCCGCGAGCCGAGTGAGCCGTGCGCCGGGGGCCTCGTGGCAGGCCGGCGCTACGTCGTCTTCGCCACGTGGAGCCGCAAGAGCCAGGAGTACTCCACCTTCCCCTGCGCGGGCACGACGGCCGCCTCGCCCGCGTTGGTCGCCGAGGTCGAGGACCTGACCGGGGCGGGCCGCCCGCCGTACGACGTCCCGGGCGGCCTGGCCGACGACAGCGGCGAGCACGGCCTCGGAACGCTCGGCCCGTGGGAGTGGACGCTCGTGGGGACGGCCGGTGCCGGCCTGCTCCTGCTGGCGGGCGCTGCGGTGCTGATCGCTCGCGCCCGCCGCGCAAACCAGTGACCGGATTTCCGCGTGCCCCCCTTCCGCAATGTCGGAATCTGCAGCAGAGTGGCCCGGTACCCGAGGTGACTCAAGTCACGTGAGGTCACCCGCGAGGTCGTTGGAGGAGAGTCGATGTCATCGAATGACGCGGTCGGTGCCACCCGCGAGGCGCTCACCACCCTGGCAGCCGCAGTGCTGCGGATCCGCAACGAGTACGGCGACACCCTCGGCGTACGCCGGCTCACCTCCGACGTCGACCGGCTCCAGGCGGACCTCGACGAGCTCGGCTCGCCGAAGCCCGGCCACAAGCCCGGCGTCAGCAAGGACGACCTGATCGCGATCCCCGACGACCCGTACGACGAGAGCATGTGGCACGACGCGCAGTCCGAGGCCCAGCACGCTCTCTGAGGGGAACCCACTTCATGTCGACCGGCGTCCGCAGCCCTCGTCGTGCACAGATCCAGCAGAAGACGCTCCGGCAGGACCGTTGGTGGCTCTATCCCACGGTCACGTTCGTGGTGTTCACCGCGTTCGTCGTCTACGCCACCTGGCGCGCCTTCGCCGGGAGCCACTACTACTCGGCGCCTTACCTCTCGCCGTTCTACTCGCCCTGCCTGACGCCTGACTGCGTCGAGGGCTCCAGCGACTTCGGCCAGCCGTTCAGCTTCTGGCAGCTCTCGCCCGCGCTGGTGATCTTGATCTTCCCGCTCGGCTTCCGGATGAGCTGCTACTACTACCGCCAGGCCTACTACCGATCGTTCTGGCTGAGCCCGCCGGCCTGCGCGGTCGCCGAGCCGCACGCGAAGTACACCGGGGAGCGGCGCCTGCCGCTGATCCTCAACAACGTGCACCGCTACTTCTTCTACGCCGCGGTGCTGGTGGCCGCGGTGCTGAGCTTCGACACGGTCCTGGCCTTCCGCGACGAGAACGGCGACTGGGGCCACATGGGTCTCGGCACGCTGCTGTTCCTGGTCAACATCGCGTTGATCTGGGCCTACACGCTCGGCTGCCACTCGTGCCGGCACGCGATCGGCGGCCGGCTGCGGCACTTCTCCAAGCATCCGGTCCGCTACCGCGCCTGGACCCTGGTCACCCGGCTCAACGCCAGCCACGCCCGCTACGCGTGGCTGTCCTTGTTCTCGGTGGCCATCGTCGACCTGTACGTCTACCTGCTCGCCACCGGCACGATCACCGACCCGAGGTTCTTCTGATGGTCTCGACAGGCTCGACCACCGGCGACGGCTCGACCACCGGCGAGCGGCGTACCGGCACGGACCGCCGCAGCGGCCAGGACCGCCGGCACCCGATGACGGGCAACCGGATGGACCCCGGCACCGAGTCCGGCCTCGAGCGGCACCGCTACGACGTGGTCGTCATCGGTGCGGGCGGGGCAGGGCTGCGCGCGGCCATCGCGGCCCACGACGCGGGTGCGCGGGTCGCGATCGTGTGCAAGTCGCTGCTCGGCAAGGCGCACACCGTCATGGCGGAGGGCGGCATCGCGGCGGCGATGGGCAACGTCTACTCCGACGACAACTGGCAGGTGCACTTCCGCGACACCATGCGCGGCGGCAAGATGCTCAACAACTGGCGGATGGCGCAGCTGCACGCCCAGGAGGCCCCCGAGCGGGTGCTCGAGCTCGAGGAGTGGGGGGCGCTGTTCGACCGCACCGACGACGGGCTCATCTCCCAGCGCGACTTCGGCGGCCACCGCTACGCGCGCCTGGCCCACGTCGGCGACCGCACGGGCCTGGAGATGATCCGCACCCTGCAGCAGCGCGCGGTGGACCTCGGGATCGACGTGTTCATGGAGTGCACCGTCACCGAGATCTTCAAGGACGGTGCGAGAGTCGCCGGCGCGTTCGCCTACTGGCGCGAGACCGGGCGGTTCGTGGTCTTCGAGACTCCGTCCGTCGTGCTCGCCACCGGCGGGATCGGGAAGTCCTACCAGGTCACCTCGAACTCGTGGGAGTACACCGGCGACGGGCACGCGCTCGCGATGCGCGCGGGAGCCAGCCTGATCAACATGGAGTTCGTCCAGTTCCACCCGACCGGGATGGTCTGGCCGCCGTCGGTGAAGGGGATCCTGGTCACCGAGTCCGTGCGCGGCGACGGCGGGGTGCTGAAGAACTCCGAGGGCGAGCGGTTCATGTTCAACTACATCCCCGAGTTCTTCAAGGCTGAGACCGCCGACACGATCGAGGAGGCGGAGGGCTGGTACACCGACAAGAAGAACCACCGCCGTCCCCCTGAGCTGCTGCCGCGTGACGAGGTCGCCCGCGCGATCAACTCCGAGATCAAGGCCGGCCGCGGCTCACCGCACGGCGGGGTCTACCTCGACATCGCCTCGCGCCGGAGCCCGGAGTTCATCCGCCGCCGGCTGCCGTCGATGTACCACCAGTTCAAGGAGCTCGCCGACGTCGACATCACCGCCGAGCCGATGGAGGTCGGGCCGACCTGCCACTACGTGATGGGCGGGGTCGAGGTCGACGCCGACACCGAGCAGAGCATCGTCGAGGGGTTGTACGCCGCCGGCGAGGTCGCGGGTGGCATGCACGGGTCCAACCGGCTCGGAGGCAACTCGCTGTCGGACCTGCTGGTGTTCGGGCGGCGCGCCGGCCACAACGCGGCGTACCACTCCTATCGCGTGAGGCAGAACGCACCGAAGGTCACCGAGGACCAGGTCCGCGCCGCGCAGTCCGCCGCGCTGCACCCGTTCGAGGTCGAGGGCGGGGAGAACCCCTACACGATCCAGAAGGACCTCCAGGACGTGATGCAGCGACTGGTCGGCATCATCCGCAAGGAGGAGGAGCTGCGCGAGTCGCTCGTCGAGATCGAGAAGCTCAAGGAACGCGCGAAGAAGCTGTCCGTAGAAGGTCACCGGCAGTACAACCCCGGCTGGCACCTCTCGCTCGACCTGGCCAACATGCTCGTGGTCTCCGAGTGCATCGCGAAGGCGGCGCTCGAGCGACAGGAGTCCCGCGGCGGCCACACGCGCGACGACTACCCGACGCCGGACGAGAAGTGGGGAGCGCTCAACCTCGTGCTGACGCTCCCGCCCGGCTCCGACGTCGTGGACCTCGAGCACCAGCCGCTGCCGGTGATGCCCGACGACCTCAAGGAGCTCTTCTGATGGGCTACGACCTCAAGATGCGGGTCTGGCGCGGTGACGCCTCCGGGGGCGCGCTCGGCGACTACACCGTCACCGTCGAGGAGGGCGAGGTCGTCCTCGACGCCATCCACCGCTTGCAGGCGACCCAGGCCGGTGACCTGGCGGTCCGGTGGAACTGCAAGGCCGGCAAGTGCGGCTCGTGCAGCGCCGAGATCAACGGCCGCCCGCGACTGATGTGCATGACCCGGCTCTCCGACTTCGACGAGTCGGAGACCATCACGGTGACGCCGATGCGCGCCTTCCCCGTGATCCGCGACCTGGTCACCGACGTCTCCTACAACTACGAGAAGGCCAAGCAGGTGCCTGCCGCGAAGCTCACCCCGCGCGACCGCGACGGCAAGCGCCGGATGGCGCAGGCCGACGTCGAGCGGGGCCAGGAGTTCCGCAAGTGCATCGAGTGCTTCTTGTGCCAGAACACCTGCCACGTCGTCCGCGACCACGAGGAGAACAAGCCGGCCTTCGCCGGGCCGCGGTTCTTCCTGCGGTACGCCGAGCTCGACATGCACCCGCTCGACACCCATGACCGGCGCAAGCTGGCCCAGGACGCGGCGGGGCTCGGGATGTGCAACATCACCAAGTGCTGCACCGAGGTGTGCCCCGAGGGGATCAAGATCACCGACAACGCGATCATCCCGATGAAGGAGCGCGTCGTGGACCGCAAGTTCGACCCCGTGGTGTTCCTCGGCGAGAAGATCTTCCGCCGGGGTGACCGCGCCTCCCGCGACGAGGTCTGAACCCGACGGCACCTCTGCGCGGATTCGTTCCCGACGCGTCGGTCAGCCGAGATACTCGCTGACCAGTCGCTTCGGCGCCCGTTCCCCCCATGCCTCGATCACGAGGGCTTCGGCGCGCTCCGAAGCCACGCCTCGCAACTGCACTTCGAGTCCGAGGAAGCTGCGGTTGCCGTCGGAGCGCCGTACGGGAGCACCGAGCTCCGGATCGGCGGCTACTGCCGCCGCCGCGGCCGCTTCAGAGATGCAGAAGACGGCGGTGGTCTCGTCGTGACCCATGCCCAGGAAGGTCTTGCCACGCACCTGCCACAGCGGCACCTTGAACCGGAAATGCTGCTTCTCGCTGACTTCCGGCAACGTCATCGCCCACGCTCGGATCTGCTCGGTGCTGATCACGGCCACAAGATAGCCACTGGGCGCTCGGTCGTCGAGGAGCTCCGCAAACGGGTCGCGTCCGTGGTCGGGCTCCGCCTAACCTGGGCCGATGGCTAGCGTGAAGCAGGTGCAGGTGACCTTCGACTGCTCGGATCCGCGAGCGGTGGCTGAGTTCTGGAAGACCGCGCTCGGCTACGTGGATCCGCCGGTTCCGCCGGGGTTCGACTCGTGGGACGCGTTCGAGGCCACGCTTTCCAGCCAGAGCCAGGGGGCGTCGTGGGCCTGCCAGGACCCGGCTGGGGTCGGGCCCCGGCTGTTCTTCCAGCGGGTGCCGGAGGCCAAGACCGTGAAGAACCGGCTGCATCTCGACGTCCGGGTGGGGACCGGGCTGACCGGCGACGAACGGGTCTCGGCTCTCGAGGCCGAGGCGGCCCGGTTGGAGACCCACGGCGCGCGGCGCTTGCACCTGCTCCCCGCCGACGAGGAGAACGAGGCCTGCCTGGTGATGCAGGACGTCGAGGGCAACGAGTTCTGCCTCGACTGATGTCCAGGTGTGCGCTTAACCCGTGACCGAGTAAGCCGTGCGCTCAACCACTCCGCTCAAGCGAGTTGGATCAGCAGCAGGCCAGCGATCGCGACGAGCCAGCTGGTGAAGCTGCCGATGAGGAAGTACTCCGACAGGTCGGTCGGTCCCTCCTCCCGCTCGCTGCGCTGGAGCTCGGGGTAGCGCAGCAGTCCCTTCGCCGCCACGACGACGGCGGCCGCGCCGAGCTGGCCGCTGTGACCGAGCATGATGATGAACAACCGCTCCAACGGCCCGAGCACCCGGCCGCCCTTGAGCTTCTTCTCGTTGGCCACCGCCGGGACGCCGATCGCGTCGAGCAGCAACCGGACCACGATGTTCGCGCTGCTCACCTGGAACAGCACCACCCCGCACACCAACACGATCTCGTCGAGGGGGAAGGCCGTGAGAAGCGTGCCCTGCAAGCGCTCGGGCACCGTCAGGCCGACGTTCACGGCGTCGCCGACCGCCAGGAGCAGGGCGAGTGGCACGCCGAGAGAGGCGAACGCTCCGGCGCGCCACCTGTCCCGGTGCGTCGCGCGCTCGTCGAGCGCCGCCGCGGAGGTGACCAGCCAGCCGACCAGGCCGGCGCCCCACACCACGGCGAGCGGCAGCACCGCCACGGCCTGGACGCGGAGCACCAGGAGGGCCAGGGCGAAGAGTGCCAGCGCGAGCCCGACGAGCAGCCAACGGTGCCGGGTCGTGATCGTGTCGCGGGTGGCACGCAGCAGGTCGCAGATCCCGGCCACCGCAAGGAACGCGCCGATCGCGATCATCGGTCCCCCTGCTGCTCCAACATGGTGTGAGCATCCACGATCGCACCGACGCCCCTCGAGAACTGCTGTGACACCGCCGAACGGGTCACCTGCTCGATCTCCGCGATGTCCTTTTGCGGGTGCCCGAGCAGGGCCAGCCGCAGGATGCGCAGGCCGCGGTCGTTGAGGTGCTCGACCAGCTGGTCGCGACAGAGCAGGAACGCGTTGACGGTCGGTGCGCCGGGCCCGTCGAACGCGGTACGGCGCGGGCCGCGGCCGGAGGCCCGTGACTCGATCGCCGCCCGGGCGGCCCACCAGCCCGGACCATCCTGCAGCAGCGGCCGGCGCGTCGCGTCGTGGACGGTGACCTCGCCGTGGCCGATCCCGCAGCGGGCGTCGACCAGCGGGAGCAGCGCGAGCCGCACCAGCAGCGCGGCCCGGGCGGCGTCGGCGAGCGTGCTGCACGCGCCCTGGTACTCGTCGCCGACCGTGGGCTCGAACCGCTGCTGCGGCGTGAGGTGCGCGTTGACCTCGTCCAACGCCACGTGCAGCGCGCCCTGGACCGCCGAGCGGTCCGGCACGGTGCGCGAGCCGACGAGGTCCCCGATCAGCGTGTAGACGTTCCTGGGGGTGACCACAGTTCAGTGTAGAACTGAATTGACTCGAAGTTAAGTCAATGACTGAACCAGCCGTGGGCTAGAGGTACATCCCGCTGCGTCCGCCCTCGTCGGAGTTGTGCCGGGCCTGGGCCGCCTCCTGCGCCGCCGCCATCGCCTCGTCGCTGGGGACCATGCCGGGCGGGAGGGCACGCCGCATCTGCTCCAGCTGCGCCCGGGCGGCCATCTGCTGGGCGTAGATCGCGGTCTGGATGCCGTGGAAGAGGCCCTCGAGCCACCCGACGAGCTGGGCCTGGGCGATGCGCAGCTCCGCCTCGGAGGGCGTGTCGGAGCTGAACGGGAGGGAGAGCCGCTCGAGCTCCTCGACCAGCTCCGGGGCCAGGCCGGCCTCGAGCTCCTTGATCGACGACCGGTGGATGTCGGCGAGCCTGGCGCGGCTGGCCTCGTCCAGCGGTGCGGACTTCACCTCGTCGAGGAGCTGACGGATCATGCTGCCGATCCGCATGACCTTGGCAGGTTGCTCGACGAGGTCGGTGATGTGCCGTTCGACGTCGTCGGAGTCCTCGTCGCCGTCCCCGGCCTCGGTGTCCCGGCCCTGGCCGGTGCCGCCGGCGATCGCCATGCCGTCCGGACCGAGCACGACCACGCGCGGGTCCTGGTCGGGGTCCGGCACGGTGCCTTCGGGCTGCTTGTCGGTCATGGCTCCCACCTTACGAGGTGAGCATGATCTTGCCGACGTGTCCGCTGTCCTCCATCAGCCGGTGGGCCTCGCCGGCCCGGTCCAGCGGCAGCGTCGTGTGGACGATCGGCTTGACGCTGCCGTCGGCCACCAGCGGCCAGACGTGCTCGACGACCGCCGCGCAGATCGCCGCCTTCTCCTCGACGGGGCGGGCGCGCAACGACGTGGCCGCGACGGTGCCCCGCTTGCGCAGGAGCTTGCCGATGTCGAGCTCGGCCTTGGTCCCACCCTGCATGCCGATGATCACCAGGCGGCCGTCGGTTGCCAGTGCGTCGACGTTGCGGGCGAGGTACGCCGCGCCCATGTTGTCGAGGATGACGTCCGCGCCCCGGCCCTCGGTCGCGCTCCGGATCTCCTCGACGAAGTCTTGCTCGCGGTAGTTGATCGTCACGTCGGCGCCGAGGGTGCGGCACAGCTCGAGCTTCTCCGCGGACCCGGCCGTGACCGCCACCCGGGCGCCCCGGGCGTGCGCGAGCTGGATCGCCATCGTGCCGATGCCGCCGCCCCCGCCGTGCACGAGCAGGGTCTCGCCGGCCTCGAGGCCCGCCACCATGAAGACGTTGGCCCACACGGTGCAGGCGACCTCCGGCAGCGACCCGGCCGTGACCAGGTCGACCCCGTCGGGCACCGGCATCACCTGACCGGCCGGGACCGCCACCTTCTCGGCGTACCCG
>JBQCEF010000251.1:0-7674 GCA_051960495.1 Nocardioides sp.
CGGCCACCCCGGCACGGCGATGGCGCTCGCGCCGGTGGCCTACACGCTGTTCCAGAAGGTGATGCGGCACAACCCGGCCGACCCCGACTGGGCGGCCCGCGACCGGTTCGTGCTCTCGTGCGGCCACAGCAGCATCACCCTCTACACCCAGCTGTTCCTCGGCGGCTTCGGGCTGGAGCTCGAGGACCTGCAGTCGCTGCGCACCTGGGGCAGCAAGACCCCCGGCCACCCCGAGCACGGGCACACCGCCGGCGTCGAGACCACCACCGGGCCGCTGGGCCAGGGCGTCGCCAACGCGGTCGGCATGGCGATGGCCGCGCGCCGCGAGCGGGGTCTGTTCGACCCGGAGGCGCCGGAGGGCGAGAGCCCCTTCGACCACCACGTCTACGTGCTCTGCAGCGACGGCGACCTGGAGGAGGGCGTCTCCGCCGAGGCCTCGTCCCTCGCCGGGCACCAGCAGCTCGGCAACCTGACGATGATCTACGACGACAACGACATCTCGATCGAGGGCGACACCGACATCGCGTTCAGCGAGGACGTCTCGGCCCGGTACCGCGCATACGGCTGGCACGTGCAGGACATCGACTGGACCAACGGGGGCAGCGAGTACGTCGAGGACGTCCAGGCGCTCTGGGAGGGCATCGAGAAGGCGCGGCGGGTCACCGACCGGCCCAGCCTGATCCGGCTCAAGACCGTCATCGCCTGGCCCGCGCCCAACGCGCAGGGCACGGGCAAGTCGCACGGGTCCGCGCTGGGCGAGGACGAGGTCGCCGCCACCAAGAAGATCCTGGGCTTCGACCCGGCCCTGACGTTCGAGGTCGACGAGGACGTGCTGGCGCACACCCGCAGTCTCGTCGCCCGGGGGCGGCAGGCAGAAGCACAGTGGCGGGAGTCGTTCGACGCCTGGGCCGCGCGGTACCGCCAGCGCCACGAGCTGCTGCAGCGCCTGCGCAGCCGTGCCCTGCCGACGGGCTGGGACACCGTGCTCCCGTCGTTCCCCGCCGACCCCAAGGGTGTCGCGACCCGCAAGGCCTCCGGGGAGGTGCTCACCGCGCTGGCGCCGCAGCTGCCCGAGCTGTGGGGCGGCTCGGCCGACCTGGCCGAGTCCAACAACACCACGCCCAAGGGCGAGCCGTCCTTCATTCCGGAGCAGATGTCCACCAAGGACTTCTCCGGCGACAAGTACGGCCGCGTGCTCCACTTCGGCATCCGCGAGCACGCCATGGGCTCGATCATGAACGGCATCGCGCTGCACGGCGGCACCCGCGTCTACGGCGGCACGTTCCTGGTCTTCTCCGACTACATGCGCCCCGCGGTGCGCCTCGCGGCCCTGATGCAGCTGCCCGTCACCTACGTCTGGACCCACGACTCGATCGGGCTGGGCGAGGACGGCCCGACCCACCAGCCGGTGGAGCACCTCGCGGCGCTGCGGGCGATCCCCGGTCTGGACGTCGTACGCCCCGCGGACGCCAACGAGACCGTGGCGGCGTGGAAGAAGGTCCTCGAGACCACCGACCGGCCGGCCGGCCTCGCGCTCACCCGGCAGAACGTGCCGACGTTCCCGCGCGGCAGCGAGGGCTTCGCCACCACGGAGGGCGTCGCGCGCGGCGGCTACGTGCTCATCGACGCCGAGAAGGGCGTCCCCGACGTGATCCTCGTCGCCACCGGCTCGGAGGTGCAGCTCGCGGTCTCCGCCCGCACCGCGCTGGCCGAGAAGGGGGTCGACGCCCGCGTGGTCTCGATGCCCTGCCGTGAGTGGTTCGACGCGCAGGACCAGTCCTAC
The DNA here is from genome assembly GCA_051960495.1 of Nocardioides sp. Taxonomy (GTDB): domain Bacteria; phylum Actinomycetota; class Actinomycetes; order Propionibacteriales; family Nocardioidaceae; genus Nocardioides_B. The sequence goes on from JBQCEF010000251.1 coordinate 1,784, forward strand.
CGCGACTCGGTCCTGCCCCCGATCGTGAAGGCGCGCGTCAGCGTCGAGGCCGGGGTGGCCCAGGGCTGGCGCGAGATCGTGGGCGACCACGGCCGCATCGTGTCGCTCGAGCACTTCGGCGGCTCGGCGGACTACGCGACCCTGTTCGCCGAGTTCGGCATCACCGCCGAGGCCGTCGTGCTGGCCGCCGAGGACAGCATCCGGGCGGCGGGGGTCTGAAGCACCCGCCGCACGGGTACCCAAGGACAACACCGAACACCGGGAGGAAACGAGATGTCTGATCGTTTGAACGCGCTGTCCGACGCGGGAGTGTCCATCTGGCTGGACGACCTATCCCGCGAGCGCATCGAGTCGGGCAACCTGGCCGACCTGGTGAAGAACGACTCCGTCGTCGGGGTGACGACGAACCCGACGATCTTCGCGACGGCGTTGGCCGACGGCGAGCGGTACGACGCCCAGGTGCGCGAGCTCGTCGCCGCGGGCACGTCGGTCGACGACGCCATCTTCGAGCTGACCACCACCGACGTGCGTGACGCCTGCGACGTCCTGGCCGACACCTGGAAGGCCACCGACGGCGTCGACGGCCGGGTGTCCATCGAGGTGCCGCCGGGGCTCGCGTTCGACACCGAGGCGACGATCACGGCCGCAAAGAAGCTGTGGGCCGCGGTCGACCGGCCCAACCTGTTCATCAAGATCCCGGCCACGACGGAGGGGGCACCCGCGATCACCGCCGTCCTCGCCGAGGGGATCAGCGTCAACGTCACGCTGATCTTCGGGCTGAGCCGCTACGACGCGGTGATGGAGGCTTACCTCGAGGGGCTCGAGAAGGCGCGCGAGAACGGCAAGGCGCTGCACGACATCCACTCGGTCGCCTCGTTCTTCGTCTCGCGCGTCGACACCGAGATCGACAAGCGGCTCGAGGCGGTCGGCACCGAGGAGGCGCTGGCGCTGCGCGGCAAGGCGGCCGTGGCCAACGCCCGGCTCGCCTACCAGGCCTACGAGCAGAAGTTCGCCGGCGAGCGGTTCGCCTCGCTCAAGGCCGACGGCGCCAACACGCAGCGCCCGCTCTGGGCGTCCACCGGGGTGAAGAACCCCGACTACGACGACACCCTCTACGTCTCGCAGCTCGTCGTCGGCCACACGGTCAACACGATGCCGGAGAAGACACTCGAGGCCTTTGCCGACCACGGCACGCTCGACGGCGGCGACATGGTGCGGCCCTACTACGACGACGCGCGCGCGGTCATGGACGCGCTGGCCCGCGTCGGGATCGACTACGACGACGTGATCGCCACCCTCGAGCAGGAGGGCGTGGACAAGTTCGTGAAGTCCTGGGACGAGCTCGTGGAGACCGTGCGCGGCCAGATGGGCGAGCAGTGAGCTCGCTGGAGGTCAGCGCCACCGGAGCGGCGGCCGACGCGATCGCCGCGCACGTCCCCACCCTCGTCGCGGACGGCGTCGCCGGACGGCTCTTCGGCCGTGACGCCACCCTGTGGGGCGACGCGGCCGAGCCCGAGGCGAGCAAGCGGCTGGGCTGGGTCGGGCTGCACCGCAGCTCGCGTCCGCTCGTGGGCGAGATCGCGGCCCTGCGCGACGAGCTGCTCGGCGAGGGACTCGACCACGTCGTGCTCTGCGGCATGGGCGGCTCCTCCCTCGCGCCCGAGGTGATCTGTGCCGCCGCCGGCGTCGAGCTCACCGTGCTCGACTCCAGCGACCCGGGCCAGGTCTCTGCCGCGCTCGGCGACCGGCTCGACCGGACCGTCGTGGTGGTCTCCAGCAAGTCCGGCTCGACCGTCGAGACCGACTCGCAGCGGCGCGCGTACGTCGACGCGTTCGAGCGGGCCGGCATCGAACCGACGCGCCGCATCGTGATCGTCACCGACCCCGGCAGCCCGCTCGACGAGCAGGCGCGCGCCGGCGGCTACCGCGTGGTGAACGCCGACCCGCAGGTCGGTGGCCGCTATTCCGCGCTCACCGCTTTCGGCCTCGTCCCGAGCGGTCTCGCCGGCGTCGACGTCGGCGGCCTGCTCGACGACGCCGAGGCCGTGGCCGACCTGCTCGCCGAGGACGACGACGGCAACCCGGCCCTGCGGCTCGGCGCGGCCATGGCCGGCACCGCGCCGCTGCGCGACAAGCTGGTGCTCGTGGACGACGGGTCGGGCCTGCCGGGCTTCGCCGACTGGGCCGAGCAGCTCATCGCCGAGAGCACCGGCAAGGACGGCACCGGCGTGCTTCCGGTCGTCGTCGCCAGCACGTCCGACCCCGAGGTGGCCCTGCCCCCGCGCGACGTCACCGTGGTCCGGCTGGTCGGCGACTCCGACGACGAGACCGACAGCGGTGGCGAACCGGTCTCCGGCGGCTCCGACGTCTCGGTCGGCGGGGACCTCGCCGCCCAGATGCTGCTGTGGGAGGCCGCGACGGCCGTAGCCGGGCGGCTGCTCGGGATCAACCCGTTCGACCAGCCGGACGTGGAGAGCGCCAAGAAGGCCGCGCGCACGATGCTGGAGGGGAGCCCCGAGGCTCACCCTGCGGACGCCGTCGACGGCCCGGTGGAGATCCGCGCCCTGGGGCCGGAGTGGCTCGGCGGGGCCACCAGCGTGGACGCGGCGGTCGACGCCCTTCTCGCACAGCTCGATGACCGGGCCGGCTACGTCGCGGTGATGGCCTACCTGGACCGGCTCCGCCACGCCGAGCTCGTCGACGTACGACGCACCCTGGCGATCCGCACCAAGCGACCGGTCACCTTTGGCTGGGGACCACGCTTCCTGCACTCCACCGGCCAGTTCCACAAGGGCGGGCCCGCAGTCGGGGTCTACCTCCAGATCACGGGGGCTCCGGAGGCGGAGCTCGCGGTGCCCGGGCAGTCCTTCGGGTTCGCCGACCTGATCGCCGCCCAGGCCGCCGGCGACGCCACCGTGCTCGCCGAGCACGGCCGGCCCGTGCTGCGGCTGCACCTCACCGACGTCCCGGCGGGCCTCGCGGCCGTCCGGAAGGCGCTCGCGTGACGAGGGAGACGCCCCGCAACCCGCTCCGCGACCCCCAGGACCGGCGACTCCCCCGGATCGCCGGCCCCTGCGGCATGGTGATCTTCGGCGTCACGGGAGACCTCTCCCGCAAGAAGCTGATGCCGGCGATCTACGACCTGGCGAGCCGAGGACTGCTGCCGCCCGGCTTCTCGCTCGTCGGCTTCGCCCGCCGTGACTGGGAGGACCAGGACTTCGCGCAGATCGTGCACGACGCGGTCAAGGAGCACTCCCGCACCGAGTTCCGCGAGGAGGTCTGGCAGCAGCTCGCGGAGGGCTTCCGGTTCGTGCCGGGCGACTTCTCCGACGACCTCGCCTTCGAGACGCTCAAGCAGACGATCGTCGACCTCGACCGCGTGCGCGGCACCGGCGGCAACCACGCGTTCTACCTCTCGATCCCGCCGCGGTTCTTCCCCGACGTCATCGGGCAGCTCAAGGAGCACGGGCTCGCGGAGCAGCAGGAAGGCTCCTGGCGACGGGTCGTGGTCGAGAAGCCGTTCGGGTCCGACCTCGAGAGCGCGCGAGAGCTCAACGCGGTCGTGGACGAGGTCTTCCCCTCCGGGTCGGTCTTCCGCATCGACCACTACCTCGGCAAGGAGACGGTGCAGAACATCTTGGCGATGCGCTTCGCCAACGCCATGTTCGAGCCGATCTGGAACTCCAACTACGTCGACCACGTGCAGATCACGATGGCCGAGGACATCGGCATCGGCGGCCGCGCCGGCTACTACGACGGCATCGGCGCGGCACGAGACGTCATCCAGAACCACCTGCTGCAGCTGATGGCGCTGATCGCCATGGAGGAGCCGACGTCGTTCGACGCCCACAACCTGCGGATCGAGAAGCAGAAGGTGCTCGAGTCGGTCGTGATCCCCCGCCGCCTCGACCTGCACACCGCCCGCGGCCAGTACGTCGAGGGCTGGGCCGGCGGGCAGAAGGTGCCCGGCTACAAGGACGAGCCCGACATCCCCGAGTCCTCGCGGACCGAGACCTTCGCGGCGATCCGCCTCGACGTGGAGAACCGCCGGTGGGCGGGCGTCCCGTTCTACCTGCGCACCGGCAAGCGGCTCGGCCGGCGGGTCACCGAGGTGGCCGTGGTGTTCAAGCGGGCCCCGCACCTTCCGTTCAGCGAGACCTCGACCGAGGAGCTCACCCAGAACGCGCTCGTGATCCGGGTGCAGCCCGACGAGGGCGTCACCATGCGGTTCGGGTCCAAGGTGCCCGGCACCGCGATGGAGATCCGCGACGTCAACATGGACTTCGCGTACGGCGGCTCGTTCACCGAGTCGAGCCCGGAGGCCTACGAGCGGCTGATCCTCGACGTGCTCCTCGGCGAGCCGCCGCTGTTCCCGCGGCACGAGGAGGTCGAGCTCTCCTGGAAGATCCTCGACCCGATCGTCGACTACTGGGCCGGGCACGGGAGGCCCGACACCTACGAGGCCGGCACCTGGGGGCCGGCGTCCGCCGAGGCCATGCTCGCCCGCGACGGCCGGGTCTGGAGGCGACCATAGATGACCCCACCCCACGAAGCCGCTCGCTCCGCTCACGCCTCCGAGGGGACCCCGAGATGATCGAGCTCATCGACACCGACAGCAACGAGATCGCCGCAGAGTTCCTGCGCTCGCGCCGGCGCGCCGGCAGCCCCGCGATGGGGATGGTGATGACCCTGGTCTTCGTCGTGGACGAGGACGCCGCCGACGAGGCGATGGAGACCGCCCGCTCGGCGTCGCGCGAGCACCCGGCGCGGGTGCTGGGCGTCATCCTGGGCGACGGGCGGGGCGGCGGCCAGGTCGACGCCAAGGTCGGCATCGGCTCCGGGTGGACCGGCGAGACAGCGCTGATCCGGCTCACCGGCGCGGTGACCAAGCACCCGGAGTCCGTGGTGCTGCCGCTGCTGCTCCCCGACTCCCCCGTCGTCGTGTGGTGGCCGGCCAAGGCTCCCGCGGACCCCGCCGCCGACCCGCTCGGCAGGCTGGCGCGCCGCCGCATCACCGACGCCGCGGCGGTGCCGACCGGCAAGGCCAAGGCGATGCTCACCCAGTGCCACGCCTACTCCCCCGGCAACACCGACCTGGCCTGGACCCGGGTCACCCCCTGGCGGGCGCTCCTCGCCGCTGCCCTGGACCAGACGAGCGAGAAGGTCACCCACGCGTCGGTGACCGGCGAGCGGATCAGCCCGAGCGCCGACCTGCTGTCCGCGTGGCTGGCCGACCGGCTCAAGGTCAAGGTCGACCGGCAGAGCTCGGAAGGACCGGGGATCACGCGCGTCGTGATGACGACCAGGAGCGGCGACATCTCACTGGTCCGCAACGACGGCAAGCTCGCCACGCTCTCGTCCCCGGGACAGCCCGACCGGCCCGTGGCCCTCAAGCGCCGCGACCTCGACGAGCTGCTCTCCGAGGAGCTGCGGCGGCTCGATCCCGACGACGTCTACGCCAGGACGGCGAAGAAGTTCGCCCGCCTGGCCGGGAAGAAGTGATCAGATGACCTCCGCAGACGTGCACGTGCTCCCCGACGCCGAGGCGCTCTCATCGCAGGTGGCCCGCGACCTGGTCGACCGTCTCGCAGCGGTGCAGGCCGAGGGCCGCGTCCCCGCGATCGGTCTCACCGGCGGCACGATCGCCGAGAAGCTCTACGACCGGATGGCCGTGCTCCACGAGGACGGCGAGGACGCGTCGCTGGACTGGTCGCGGATCGACTTCTGGTGGGGCGACGAGCGCTACGTGCCGGCCGGGGACGAGCAGCGCAACGCCGGCCAGGCCCGGGCCGCCCTGCTGGACCGGGTGCCCGTCGACCCGGCGCGCGTGCACGAGATGCCGGCGTCGGACGGGCCGTACGACGACGTCGAGGCGGCGGCCGCGTCGTACG
>JBQCEF010000252.1:0-24731 GCA_051960495.1 Nocardioides sp.
ACCTTCTCTCCCGCCTGCGGGAGTGGGGCGTGGAGAACCTGTTCGCCTACCCCGGCGACGGCATCAACGGCATCCTCGGCGCCGTCGGTCGCGCCGACGACCAGCCGCGCTTCATCCAGTCCCGGCACGAGGAGATGAGCGCCTTCGAGGCGGTCGGCTACGCGAAGTTCAGCGGCCGGCCCGGCGTGTGCATGGCGACCTCCGGGCCCGGCGCGATCCACCTGCTCAACGGCCTGTACGACGCCAAGCTCGACCACGTGCCGGTCGTCGCCATCGTGGGGCAGACCAACCGCAGCGCGATGGGCGGAAGCTACCAGCAGGAGGTCGACCTGCTCACGCTGTTCAAGGACGTCGCCAGCGACTACGTGCAGATGGTGACCGTCCCCGAGCAGCTGCCCAACGTGCTCGACCGCGCCATGCGGGTGGCGATGGACCGGCACGCCCCCACCGCGATCATCATCCCCGCCGACGTGCAGGAGCTCGACTACAGCCCGCCCGGCCACGCGTTCAAGATGGTGCCCTCGAGCCTCGGGCTGGAGTGGCCGGCGGTGGACCCGGACGACAGCGCGCTGCGCCGGGCCGCGGAGGTGCTCAACTCCGGCTCGAAGGTCGCGATGCTGGTCGGCCAGGGCGCCCGTGGCGCGCGCCGCGAGGTCGAGGAGGTCGCGGACCTGCTCGGCGCCGGCGTGGCCAAGGCCCTGCTCGGCAAGGACGTGCTCAGCGACGAGCTTCCCTACGTGACAGGTTCGATCGGCCTGCTCGGCTCGCGCCCGTCGTACGAGATGATGCGCGACTGCGACACCCTGCTCACCGTCGGGTCGAGCTTCCCCTACACGCAGTTCATGCCGGACCTCGACCAGGCACGCGCGGTCCAGATCGACATCGACGCCTCGATGATCGGGATGCGCTACCCCTACGAGGTCAACCTGGTCGGCGACGCCGCCTCGACGCTGCGGGGGCTGATCCCGCTGCTGGAGCGCAAGGAGCACGGCTCGTGGCGCTCGGGCATCGAGGACAACGTCTCGAAGTGGTGGGCCACCATGGACGAGGAGGCCCACGTCGCCGCCAAGCCGGTGAACCCGATGCGGATCTTCAGCGAGTTCTCCTCGCGGATGCCCGACGACGTCATCGTCACCTCGGACAGCGGCTCGGCGGCCAACTGGTACGCCCGGCAGCTGAAGTTCCGCGGCAACATGCGCGGCTCGCTCTCCGGCAACCTCGCCACGATGGGGCCGGCGGTGCCCTACCTGATCGGCGCCAAGTTCGCCCACCCCGACCGCCCGGTGGTGGCCTTCGAGGGCGACGGCGCGATGCAGATGAACGGGCTCGCCGAGCTGCTCACGATCAGCCGCTACTGGAAGACGTGGAGCGACCCGCGGGCGATCGTCGCGGTGCTGCACAACGGCGACCTCAACCAGGTCACCTGGGAGCTGCGCGCGATGGGCGGTGCACCGAAGTTCGTCGAGTCGCAGGCGCTGCCGGACATGTCGTACGCCGACTTCGCGGCCGGGCTCGGCTTCGAGGCGATCACGGTCACCGACCCCGAGCACCTCGGCTCGGCCTGGGACACCGCGCTGTCCGCCGACCGGCCGACGCTGATCGACGTGCACTGCGACCCCGACATCCCGCCGATCCCGCCGCACGCGACGTTCGAGCAGATGAAGGACGCCGCGGAGGCGCTGATCAAGGGCGACGAGAACCGCTGGGGCGTCATCAAGGAGGGCATCAAGACCAAGGCGCAGGAGTTCCTGCCGAAGGGCTCCTGACCCGATGACCTCGTCGCACCCGCAGTCCGGCCGGTCCGGCCTCGCCGCCGACGTGCCCGTCGAGGACCTCGAGGTCCGGGTCTACACCGTGCCCACCGACGCCCCCGAGGGCGACGGCACGATGGCCTGGGACTCGACCACGATGGTGCTCGTCCGGGCGCGGGCCGGGGGCCGGGTCGGGACCGGCTGGACCTACGGTCCGCCGGCGTGCGCGAGCGTCGTGCGTGACCAGCTGCGCGACGTCGTCGTCGGTTCGAGCGCGCTCGACCCACCCGCACGGACACACGCGGCCATTCACGCGGTTCGCAACGCCGGCCGGCCCGGGATCGCCTCCTGCGCGATCTCGGCGGTCGACGTCGCGCTGTGGGACCTCAAGGCCTGGCTCCTCGACCTGCCGCTGCACCGGCTGCTCGGGGCGCTGCGCGACGAGGTGCCGGTCTACGGCAGCGGCGGCTTCACGACGTACGACGAGGCTCGCACCACCACGCAGCTGCAGGGCTGGGTCGACCAGGGCATCGGCCGGGTCAAGATCAAGATCGGCGAGTCCGCCGGCAGCGAGGTGGCTCGCGACCTCGACCGGGCGCGGCTGGCCCGCAAGGTGGTCGGCGACGACGTCGAGCTGTTCGTCGACGCCAACGGCGGCTACGGGGTCGGCCAGGCCGTGCGGGTCGGCCGGCAGCTCGACGAGCTCGGCGTGGTCTGGTTCGAGGAGCCGGTGACCTCCGACGACCTCGACGGGCTGCACGAGGTGCGCTCGCGGCTCGACGCCGACGTCACGGCCGGCGAGTACGGCTACGACCTGACCTACTTCCGGCGGATGTGCGAGGCCCAGGCGGTGGACTGCCTGCAGGTCGACGCCTCGCGCTGCGGCGGCGTCACGGAGTGGCTGCGGGCGGCGGCCGTCGCGGCGTCGTACCACCTCGACGTCTCCGCCCACTGCGCCCCGCACCTGCACGCGCACGTGGCCGCTGCCACCCCGAGGCTGCGGCACCTGGAGTGGTTCCACGACCACGTGCGCATCGAGCAGTTGTTCTTCGACGGCGCGCTCGACCCGTCCGGCGGGACGCTGCGGCTCACCGACGCACCCGGGCTCGGGCTCGAGCTGCGCGAGCAGGACGCCGAGCGCTACCGGGTGGCGTAGCGCCCCCGGCGTTTCAGTCCTCCGGGGCCTGCCAGACGTCGGTGCGCTTCATGCCGGCCGCGCGGCCCTTGGCCGAGATCACCAGCGCCATCTTGCGCGAGGCCTCGTCGATCATCTCGTCGCCGAGCATGACCGCGCCCTTCGCACCGCCCTTCTCGGAGGTGAAGTGCTCGTAGGCGTCGAGGATGTTCTCGGCGTGGTCGTAGTCGGACTGCAGCGGAGAGTAGACCTCGTTGGCCGCCGCGATCTGGTCGGGGTGCAGCGTCCACTTGCCGTCGAAGCCGAGGGCCGCGGACCGGCCGGCGACCCGCTTGAACCCGTCGATGTCCTTGATCTGCAGGTAGGGCCCGTCGATGGCCTGCTTGTCGTGGGCGCGGGCGGCCATGAGGATCCGCATCAGGATGTAGTGGTAGGCGTCGCCGACGTCGTAGCCGGGCGGCTGCTCGCCGACCACGAGGCTCTTCATGTTGATCGAAGCCATGAAGTCGGCGGGGCCGAAGATGATCGTCTCCACGCGCGGGGACGCGGTGGCGATCGCGTCGACGTTGATCAGCCCGAGGGCGTTCTCGATCTGCGCCTCGATGCCGATCCTGCCGACCTCGTAGCCCATGGTCTTCTCGATCTGGGTGAGCAGCGTGTCGAGCGCGACGACCTGCTCGGCGGTCTGCACCTTGGGCAGCATGATGCAGTCCAGGTTGGCGCCGGCGCCCTCGACGACCTCGATCACGTCCTTGTAGGTCCACTCGGTCGTCCAGTCGTTGACCCGGACGGTCCGCACGCGATGGCCCCAGTCGCCGGTGTTGAGGACCTCGACGATGTTCTTGCGGGCGTCGGCCTTCGCGATCGGCGCGACCGAGTCCTCGATGTCGAGGAACACCTGGTCGGACTCGAGGCCTTGCGCCTTCTCGAGGAACCGCGGGTTCGACCCGGGGACGGCGTGGCAGGAACGGCGGGAGCGAAGCTCGCGGGGCTCGGGCATGGGCACCTCTCTGGGGCGGCGTTCGAGATCTCGGGGAGCGTACTGCGACTCTCCTACCCACGAGTAGGCCCGCGACCCGTGGCATTTGTCACCCGCGCCGTCACCTCGGCGGCCGCCAGCCGGCGCCGCCCTGATTACCAGGGGATGCCGGACATCGGTTACTTCCCCCAGGATGCATACCGAGGGAAGTGATCAATTGCCGGCATCCCCTGGTGTTCAGTAGGGACAGCGGCCGGACTGGCTCAGTCGACCGGCGCCTCGACCAGCGGCTCCACCGCGCCGCCGCGGTTGCCGACGATCACCAGCACCAGCCCGGCGAGCATCACCGCGAGCCCGAGCAACGCCGCCCCCGGGGGGCGCTGGTCGAGCAGGAACGCCGCGATCAGTGCCGCCCCGGGCACCTCGAGCAGCAGCGCCAGCGAGACCACCATCGGGCTGGTCGTGGCGAGCAGGTGGTTGAACACCGAGTGGCCGAGCAGCTGGGCGGTGGCGGTCACCAGCAGCAGCAGCCCCCACTGCTCGGCCGGGTATCCGCCCAGCTCCTGGCCGGCCACCAGGCACGCCCCGGCGAGCAGCACGGCGCAGCTGCCGTAGCAGACGAAGGTGTACGTCGTGGTGCTCGACGTCTGCCGGGCGCGCGAGCCGAGCACCGTGTACGCCGCGGCCGCGGCCCCACCGACGAGCGCGAGGCCGTCACCGGCGAGCGCCCGCGGCGACAGCGTGAAGTCGACCCCGGAGACGACCAGCACGCCGCTGAACGCCAGCACCAGGCCGGCGACGACCCGCGCGCCGAACCGCTCCCCGCGCAGCAGCTGCCACGCCACGATCCAGGCGAGCTGCAGGCACACCAGCGCCGTCGCCGAGGCGACCGAGGTGAGCGTCAAAGAACTGACCCAGGTGCCGAAGTGGACGGCCAGGGCGACCCCGGACAGCAGCACGAGGCCGAGCCCGCGGCGACGGAGCGCGGCCAGCTCCTCACGGCGTCCGAGCAGGGCGGGCGGCGCGAGCGCCACCGTGGCGAACGCGTTGCGCCAGAGCGCGATCGCCAGCGGCGGGACCACGGCGAGCGCCATCAGCGGCCCGGACAGGGACACCGCGACGACGCCGACGGCCATCAGCAGCAGGGTGCGCACCGCCCCATCATGAAGGGGCGGCACCCGGCGGTGGGCGAGGGGCCAGACGCACGTCGCCGCACGCCGCACGGCCGCCGTGCCGCCGCGCTCAGGCGGTGACCGTGGACGCCGCCCGGTCGAACTCCTGGAACTCCAGCCCGTAGGAGCCCTCGCCGGACGGCACCAGGAACGTCAGCCGCAGCTGCAGCACGCGGCCCGGGGCGACGATGCCGCCGTAGGGCTCCGACCCGAGGAACGCCACCGCCGGGCCGGCCTCGCCGACCCGCAGCTGGAACTGCCCCGGCGCGACGCGCACCGGCCCGGCGGACTCGTTGCGGACCTCGACCAGCACCACCACCTGGTCGGAGGCCGCGCTGTTGGTGCTCGAGCCGTCGACCCCCGGGCCGCCGACGGACTGGGTGGTGGCCGGCTCGCGCCGGGACGCCACCAGGACGACCGCGCCGAAGGCGGTGCGGATCCGCTTGCCCGGCGGAGGCGTCGTACGCACCCACTCGCGGACCAGCCAGGTGCCGACCGACGCGCCGCCGGCGACCGAGCCGCAGGCGGCGAGCAGCGCCGCCCTCCTGCTCAGCACGGTCATCGCCACCTCCAGAGCCTGTCCCCCAGAGTGCCCCGGTCGGTCCGGTTGATGCCTCCACCAGTTGGCGTACATCTGTGGCAGGCTCGGACCATGAGCACCCCCCGAAGCCGCTCGCTTCGCTCGCGTCTCCGCAGGGACCCCGGATGAGCACCGAGGCCTTCACCGCCGCGCTGGTGGCGGAGCTGGGCAAGAAGACCGGGGTGTGCTGGCTGACCTACACCGCCTGGACCCGGACCGGCGAGGTGACCGCCACCCACGCGGTGTGGCACGCCTGGGTGGAGACCGACGGCGTCGGCGCGCTCTACGTCGTCTCCGGCGGCGAGGAGCAGCCGCTGCCCGGCATCGAGCAGGTCGACCGCGTCGAGGTCACCATGCGCAGCAAGGAGAACGGCGGCCGGCTGCTGACCTGGGTGGCGCAGGCGAGCGAGGTGACCCCCGCCGACGAGGTGTGGGAGCCGGCGACGACCGCGCTGGTCGCGGGGCGGCTCAACCTCGACGACCTGAGCACTGCCGCGGACGAGTGGGCGCAGCACAGCCGGGTGACCCGGCTGGTGCCGACCGGCGAGGTGCTCGAGCAGCCCGGGGCGCTGTCCGACGACGCGCACCGGGCCGTGCCGCGCGCGACGCCGGCGACGACCCGCGGTCCGCTGCCGCGGATCCTGCACCGCCGGGTCAAGCGCCGCCCCACGTTGAGCTGACGCCGATCCGGCGCGTCCTCACGCCGTCGGCGGTACGACGATCTCGCCGCTCGCGATGTGCTGCACCCCACCGGCCACGTGGCAGCGCGCGGCCGCTCCGCCCTCGACCTCGACCCGGCCCGCGAGCCGCGACGGCCGGCCCATCTCCACGCCCTGCGTGATGTCGTAGGTCCCGCCCTCGGGCAGCAGCCCGGCCGCCACCAGGGCGACGCCGAGCCCGGCCGCGGCCGACCCGGTCGCCGGGTCCTCCGGCACCGACAACCCGGGCACGAACACCCGCGCGTGCACGTCGAGCGCCGGGGCGTCGCCGGCGAACGAGAACAGGTTGATGCCCTCGAACGGGTCCTGGGTCTCGATCGCGGGGACGTACTCCGCGAGCGGCCGCGTGGAGATCTGCGCCCGGGTGACCGCGTCGTCGACGACCGGCACGTGGATGAAGCTCAGGCCGCAGCCCGCGACGTACACCGGTCCGGCGAGGTCGGTCAGCGACAGCCCCAGGTCGGCGACGATCGCGGCGACCAGCTCGTCGGCGACCGGGCCCACCAGGTCGCGCGGCGTCGCGGACAGCTCGACCAGGTCGCCGTCGAACCGCACGCCGATCTCGCCGGCGCCGCAGTGCTGCACCACCGCGTCGGTCGACCCCGCGAGCACGCCGAGCCGGCGCAGCACCCACGCCGTGCCGAGCGTGGGGTGTCCCGCGAACGGGATCTCGCCGCCGGGCGTGAAGATCCGGGTCGCGTAGTCCCCGTCCCCGCCCGGCACCGGGAAGGTGCTCTCGGAGAAGTTGAACTCGCGGGCCAGCGCCAGGCACTGCTCGGTGGTGAGGTCCTGCGCGCCGTGCACGACCGCGAGCTGGTTGCCGGCGAACGGCCGGTCGGTGAACACGTCGACGATGTCGTAGGGCAGCCGCATGGCGGCCATCCAACCAGACCCCTCCCCGCTAACCTGTGGAGCTGTGAGCACCTCCCCCAACCGCGTCTTCGCCGGCCGCCTGTCCGGGCTGCCGGTGTTCGACCCCGCGGGCGACCAGGTCGGCAAGATCCGCGACCTGGTGGCGGTGCTCCGGCCCGGCGGGCTGCCGCCCCGCGTGCTCGGCCTGGTGGTTGAGGTGTTCGGCCGCCGGTCCATCTTCGTGCCGATGACCCGGGTGACCCACGTCGACAGCGGCCAGGTGATCACCACCGGCGTGGTCAACATGCGACGGTTCGAGCAGCGGCCGACCGAGACGCTGGTGTTCGGCCAGATGCTCGACCGCGCGGTCAGCATCAAGGACACCGAGGTCAAGGGCAGCGTCTACGACCTGGCGATGGAGCAGGCCCGCAACCGTGACTGGGTGATCAGCCGGGTCGCGCTCCAGGAGGGCTCGAAGCGGTTCGGCCGGCGCGGGCAGACCCACGTGGTCGAGTGGCGCGACGTCGAGGGGTTCGCCGCCCCGGAGGAGGCGCAGGGTACGACGCACCTGCTGGCCGCGATGGAGGAGATGCGCCCGGCTGACCTGGCCAACGTGCTCCACGACCTCCCGGCGAAGCGGCGCGGGGAGATCGCGGCGGCGCTGAACGACGAGCGGCTCGCCGACGTCCTCGAGGAGCTGCCCGAGGAGGACCAGGTCGAGATCCTCGGCAACCTCGACAACGAGCGCGCCGCCGACGTCCTCGAGGAGATGTCGCCCGACGACGCGGCCGACCTGATGGCCGAGCTGCCCCCCGAGACCGCCGAGCGGCTGCTGCAGCTGATGGAGCCGGAGGAGGCCGAGGACGTACGACGCCTCATGTCCTACGAGGAGCACACCGCCGGCGGCATGATGACCACCGAGCCGGTGATCCTCTCCCCCGACGCCACGATCGCCGACGCGCTGGCCCACGTACGGCAGGCCGAGCTCAGCCCGTCCCTGGCCGCGCTCGTCTACGTCTGCCGCCCGCCGCTCGAGCCGCCGACCGGACGGCTGATCGGCGTCGCACACATCCAGCGGCTGCTGCGCGAGCCGCCCTCCACGCTGGTCGGCCACGCCCTCGACACCGACGTGGAGCCGCTCAAGCCGACCTCCAGCCTCGAGGACGTCGCCCGGCACCTCGCGACCTACAACCTCGTGGCCGCCCCGGTCGTCGACGAGGACGGCCGGCTCGTCGGCGCGGTCACGGTCGACGACCTGCTCGACCACCTGCTGCCCGAGAACTGGCGCGACACTCCCAGCCGCAGCCGGGTCCGCCTCGACGGCCGGTTCGGGCCCTCCAGCGGAGGCGCGGCCCATGGCTAGGGGGCAGCTGCGCGGGGAGAACAACCGCGGCGAGAAGGTGCGTGCGGAGAAGGTCCGGGGCGAGAAGCGGACCGCACGGCTCGACGTACCCACCGAGACCCGGCGGCAGCTGATCCGCCGGCCCGAGGTCGACGCGGACACGTTCGGCCGGTTCGCGGAGAACTTCGCACGGTTCATGGGCACCGCCCGGTTCCTGATCTACATGACGCTGTTCGTCGCGGTGTGGCTCGGCTGGAACTGGCTCGCCCCGGGGCAGCTGCCGTTCGACGACTACCCGTTCATCTTCCTGACGCTGATGCTGAGCCTGCAGGCGTCGTACGCCGCGCCGCTGATCCTGCTCGCGCAGAACCGGCAGGAGGACCGCGACCGGGTCGTCGCCGAGCAGGACCGGCAGGCCAACAGCCGCGCGCACGCCGACATGGAGTTCCTGGCGCGCGAGATGGCCTCGCTGCGGATCGCCCTCGGCGAGGTGGCCACCCGCGACTACGTCCGCTCCGAGCTGCGCAGCCTGCTCGCCGAGCTCGACGACAAGGAGCGGCGGCTGCGCGACCGCGACGAGTCCGGGGACCCGGACCGCGAATGGGACCGCTGAGCCCCACGCCGTACCCTGGAAGGCATGACCACCCCTGCACTTGACGAGATCCAGGCTGCGCTCGCGACGGTCAACGACCCGGAGATCCGGCGCCCGATCACCGAGCTCGGCATGGTCGACTCCGTCGACGTCGCCGCGGACGGCAAGGTCGCGGTGCACGTGCTCCTCACCGTCTCGGGCTGCCCGCTCAAGGACACGATCACCCGCGACGTGACCGCCGCCGTGTCGAAGGTCCCCGGCGTGACCGGCGTGGACCTCACCCTCGGCGTGATGACGCCCGAGCAGCGCGCGGGCCTCCAGGAGGTCCTGCGCGGCGGGCAGACGCAGAAGGAGATCCTGTTCGCGCGGTCGGACTCGCTCACCAAGGTCTACGCGATCGCGTCCGGCAAGGGCGGCGTCGGCAAGTCGTCGGTGACGGTCAACCTCGCCGCGGCGATGGCCAAGCAGGGTCTCAAGGTCGGCATCGTGGACGCGGACATCTACGGCCACTCGGTGCCGGCGATGCTCGGCGTGGGCGACGTGCGGCCGACCCAGGTCGAGGACATGATCATGCCGGTGCCCACGAGTGAGGGCATCTCGGTCATCTCGATCGGCATGCTCAAGCCCCGCCGCGACCAGGTCGTGGCCTGGCGCGGCCCGATGCTCGACCGGGCGCTGGTGCAGATGCTCAGCGACGTCTACTGGGGCGACCTCGACGCGCTGTTCCTCGACCTCCCGCCGGGCACCGGCGACATCGCGATCTCGCTCGGGCAGCACCTGCCCAACGCCGAGGTCGTCGTGGTGACCACGCCGCAGGAGGCCGCCGCGGAGGTGGCCGAGCGTGCCGGCACGATGGCCTCGATGATGCACCAGCGCGTCGTCGGCGTCGTGGAGAACATGTCGTTCCTGCCCTGCCCGCACTGCGGCCCCGAGCACCGGCTCGAGGTCTTCGGCGCCGGCGGCGGGGCCCGGGTGGCGGCGACGCTGTCGAACCGGTTCGGCTACGACGTGCCCGTGCTCGGCGAGATCCCGCTCGACCTCTCGCTGCGCGAGGGTGGCGACGCGGGCAAGCCGATCGTCGACACCGACCCCGACTCCGCCGCTGCGGCCGCGCTCACGAAGGTCGCCACGACGCTGTCCGGCCGCGGCCGCGGTCTCGCCGGGATGCAGCTCGGGCTCACGCCCGCCGGTAGGTTGTAGCCGTGTTCGGAGTCGGCCTGCCCGAGGTGGCGGTGATCGCGATCATCGCGGTCATCGTGTTCGGGCCGGACCGGCTCCCCGACTTCGCCCGCCAGGCCGGCCGGATGCTGCGCCAGCTGCGGGAGTTCTCCCAGGCCGCCCGCGACGACATCCGCAAGGAGCTCGGGCCGGAGTACGCGAACTTCGAGCTGACCGACCTCGATCCGCGCCAGGCGGTGCGCAAGTACATGTCGGACATCATGGACGAGGACCCCGGCCCGACCGTGTCGGTGCGGGCCGGGTTGCGCCCGCTCGAGGCCGGCGAGCTGCCGCCGTACGACTCCGACGCCACCTGACCCGTTGAGCTGGGCGCGCCGCACCGTTGAGCTGGGCGCACCGCACCGGCTGCGGGTGCTCAACGCACGGTGCGCAGGTTTCCGGCGCGTTCTGCCTGCCGAACGTGCGCAGGGAGCAAGGCGTCGGCGTGAATCTGGCGAGGGATCAGGTTCCGCACGCCAGGCACGTGCCCGGCCGATTCTGGGTGCCCTACGTGCGAGACCAGGGCGAGCAGCGTCGGCGCAGGCGTCACGACGCGGGCTGGCGGTCAGCCGACCTTCGCGTCGAGGGTGACCTTGACCTGCTTGTTCTCGCCGCCGCGCCGCACCGTCAGCGTGATCGTCTCGCCGGGCTGGTGCGCCCGGATCGCGACGATCAGGCTGATGCCGTCGGTGATCTGCTTGTCGTTCACCGCGACGACGACGTCGCCCTCACGCAGCCCGCCCAGGTCGGCCGGCGTCCCCGACGGCACCCCGACCACCTCGGCGCCGTTGCGCTGTGGGCCGGTGTTCACGTTGGCGCCGATGACCGGGTACTTCGCCTCGCCGCTGGCCAGGATCTGCGCCGCGGTCACGCGGACCTGCTCCATCGGGATCGCGAAGCCGACCCCGATGTTGCCCGCCTCGCCGCCGAACGCACCGCCGGTGGTCGCGATCGCGGAGTTCACGCCGATCACCTGGCCGCGCATGTTCACCAGCGGTCCGCCGGAGTTGCCCGGGTTGATCGCCGCGTCGGTCTGCACCGCGTTGATGTAGGACGCCTCGTCCTTGCTGGCGGTGGTCACCGGCCGGTCCAGCGCGCTCACGATGCCCGAGGTCACGGTGCTGTCGAGGCCCAGCGGCGAGCCGATGGCGACCACGCTCTCTCCGACCCGCATGGCCTGGGAGGAGCCCAGAGCTGCCGGCTGCAGGTCCTCCCCGCCGTCGACGTCGAGCACCGCGATGTCGTAGACCGCGCTGCGCCCCACGATCGAGGCGTCGTGCTCTCGGCCCAGGTGGTCGACCACGGTGATCGCGCCCGGTGACGTCGCCTCGGCCACGACGTGGTTGTTGGTGATGACGTGGCCCTTGTCGTCGAGCACGAAGCCGGACCCGGTCGCGCCGCCGCCCGACTCCCCGTCCGCCCCGCCCCGCGCGAGGATCTGGACCGTGCTGGGCAGCAGCTTGTCGGCGACCGCGGCGATGCTGCCGTTGTCGGCCTCGAGCGGGGGCAGCGAGCTGCGCTGGGCGTCGATCGTCGGCACCGTGATCGTGTCGTGCGACAGCGACCGCGAGACCGCGACGCCGCCGAGCGTGCCGCCGAGCAGCCCGACCATCAGCGCGAGGCCGGCGACGACCGGCCACAGCCAGCCTGGGACCTGCGAGCGCTGCGCCGGCGCGGGCTGCGTCGGGTAGGCCGCGGTCGGCCAGGCGTAGGGGTCCTGCGGGTGCTGCCCCGAGCCGTACGTCGAACCGTACGGCGGGGTGCCGGGTCCGGCCTGCGCCGGCGCGGAGGTGTCCGCGGGCCGGGCGATCGGCCGGGTGTCCTCGGTGTCGGTGTCGGGCCAGCCGAGGCCAGTCCCCGCCTCCGGGCGGGCCGGGACGCCGTCCTCCGGGGCGCTGCCCGCCTCCGGGCGCGGCGCGGCGTGGCCCTCCCCGGCCTGGTGGTCGGTGGGCTCGTCGGGCTCGCGCTCGTCGTACTGGCTCACGGGCACCATTCTGACCCACCGGGCCAACGCCGGTCGGGCGCCCTCAGTGCAGCGACCGGACCGGGACGACGCCGGTCGTCGCGGGGGCGGGGTCGCGGACCAGCCAGCCGTCGAAGGCGCCCGCGGGAGGTGCGGCCGACGACGCCCCCGGCGACGGGCTGGCGGAGACCGGCGTCTGGGTCGGGCTCGGCCGGGTCAGCGAGGTCGTCGGCGGCTCCGCCGGCGCTCCGCCGATGCCCAGGGGGGCCCCGCTGAGCGTGGAGAGGCCCAGGACGGCCGCGGACACCGAGCCGACGCCGACGGCGGCGATCCCGGCCCGGCGTCGGCCCCGGGCGTGGTGCTCGAGCTCCTCGACGGCGTCCCAGGCCTGCTGGACCTGCGGGTCGAGCTCCTGCAGCGACCCGACCAGGTGGGGCGGGGGCGCGGCAGCGGAGCCGCCGGCCATCTCGGCGAGCTGGCGCTTGACCCAGCCCTCACGCTCGACGAGCCGCCGGCACGCGGGGCAGGCGAGCACGTGCTCCCAGGCCCGCTCGGTCGACTCGGGGTCGAGCTGGCCGTCGACGAGCGCGCTCACCGACTGGCCCAGGTGTCCTCCGAAGCGCCACATGCCGGGCATCACCTCGGCTGCGCCGACAGGCGAGAGCCCGGCTGCGGAAGCTCGGCGGGGCCGGAGTAGCGCGACCGGCCGACGGCGGGGGCGCGGTGTGCGAGCGCCTTGCGCAGCATCGCGCGGCCGCGGTGGATCCGGGAGCGGACGGTGCCGAGCTTGAGCCCGAGCACGTCGGCGATCTCCTCGTAGCTGAGCCCCTCGATGTCGCAGAGCACGACCGCGGCGCGGAAGTCGGGCGGCAGCGCGGCGAGCGCGTTCTCGACGTCGTCGTCGAAGATCCCCTCGAGGACGGCGAAGTCGGGGGTGACCGCGCGGCTCGGGATCCGGGTCTCGGCGCCGTCGGCGAAGGCGTCGAACCGGATCTTCGCCTTGCGGCGGGCCTGGTCCAGGAACAGGTTCGTGGTGATCCGGTGCAGCCAGCCCTCGAAGGTGCCGGGGGTGTAGCTCGACAGCGAGCGGAACACCCGGACGAAGACCTCCTGGGTGAGGTCCTCGGCGTCGTGCCGGTCGCCGGTGAGGCGGTAGGCCAGCCGGTAGACGCGCGCGGAGTGCTGCTCGACGACGTCGTCCCAGGTCGGAGCGACCCACTCGGCGTCTCGGGTGCCCGGGGTGTTCGCCGTCATCGGCTGCTCCTCGACTCTCGCTGCCATCCGCTGCGTTCCGTCTCCTGCTCAACTTAGGAGCCGGACCTGAGGAGAACCTGAGGATGCGACTCGGGCTTGCTGAAGAGTGATGCTGAACCGAAGAACGTACGGCGGGGGCGCGATGTTCCCGCGACGCCCGGTCGGTCGGCCCGGTGGACCGCGACCAGCCGGTAGAGTCCCGCCAGACGCCCCGCCGGGGCCACGACGAGGGAGGCCCATCATCGCCACGGGACTGAAGCCGGCCAGCTGGACCTTCGCCGAGCAGTTCGTCAGCGAGGACGAGGTCCTGGCCAATGCGCGCGCCCGCGCCCAGGAGGTCGGGGTCGCACCGATCGGGTCCGGCGGCGGTGCCGCACTGCGCTTCCTCGCGGCGGTCACCGAGGCCCGTGCGGTCGTGGAGATCGGCACCGGCACGGGCGTGTGCGGGGGCTGGATTCTGCGCGGGATGCGGCCCGACGGCGTGCTGACCACCGTCGACACCGAGGCCGAGCACCAGCGGCTCGCCAAGGAGGCGTTCACCGAGGCCGGCATCCCCTCGCAGCGGGTCCGGCTGATCCCCGGCCACGCCCTCGAGGTGCTCCCCCGGCTGACCGACGGCCACTACGACATGGTGTTCGCCGACGGCGACAAGCGCGAGTACTCCGCCTACCTCGACGAGGCGCTGCGGCTGCTGCGGCCCGGCGGCATAGTGGCGTTCGACAACGCGCTGTGGCACGACCGCGTCGCCGACCCGGCCCAGCGCGACGAGGAGACCGTAGCGATCCGCGACCTGTGCCAGACCGTCGCGTCCCACGACCTGCTGCTGCCCGTGCTGCTGCCGGTCGGCGACGGCCTGCTGGTCGCGAAGAAGGTCTGGACGCCCGAGTCCTGAGGCCGTCCTTCGTCCTGCACGAGCACCACAAGCCGCAGCACCACTTCGACCTGCGGCTCGAGGAGGACGGCGTGCTGCGCTCGTGGGCGGTCCCCAAGGGCATGCCGACGTCCTCGCGGCACGACCGGCTCGCGGTCGCCGTACCCGACCACGCCCTGGACCACCTGCGCTACGAGGACGAAGACAAACAGGTCGCCGACATCGGCTGGTGGGAGCTGGAGGACCGCAACGAGCGGCGGACGGTCTTCGTGCTGCACGGACGCGCCGGCGCCGCGCGCTACGCGCTGATCCGGACCGGCCAGGACTTCCTGCTGCACCTCACCAAGGACCAGCCGGCGACGTCATGAGTCGAGCCGATTCGGGTACGACGGGGGTTGGACGACCTGTCGATACCGAGGAGGACGTCATGGCAGTCACCACGTTCCGAGACCTCCCGCTGGCCGACCGCGACCAGGACTGGGACGGCAGCGCCGCGGAGAAGCGGGTGCGCGACTGGGCCGGCGCCGAGGACGAGCCGAACGAGAAGTACCGCGACGCGCACATCTGGTACGACGCGGACAAGAAGCAGAACTTCACCGCCTACAAGCTGCTGATCGCCGACGTGGTGGACGGCAAGCTCCAGGTGGTCCCGCGCGGGCTGATGGCGGCCGGCAACGTCATGCAGGGCGGCCGCGGCGGCGCCGACCTGCCGAAGGACGACATCGACCGGGTGAAGAGCCACCTCGCGAAGTACTACGAGAAGATGGGCGACGAGCCGCCCTGGGACTCCTGATGATTACCAGGGTATGTCGGGAAGTTGTTACTTCCCGCGGAATGCATCCCACGGGAAGTAACAGAACGCCGACATACCCTGGTGTTCAGTAGCGGGGCGCGGCTAGGAAGCCGGAGCCGCCCTCGGCCACCGCGACCACCTCGCACCGCTCGATCAGCACGGGCGCCGAGCCGACGATCTGCGAGCCCGGCGAGTCGGCGGCCACGGCGCGGAACTCGTTCTCGAAGTCCTCGCAGTCCTTCGGCGTCTCGAAGACGTAGCAGCCCTCGAACCACTCCCGGGGCCGCATCCGCCAGGTCTTGAACCGCAGCCCCGGCTTGCCGGTGAACCGCTCGTGGGAGGTGTCCGCGACGTAGTCGGCCAGCTCCTTCTCGACGCCCGCGGGCGCGTCGGCCAGCGACCAGCGGACGGTCAGCGCGTGCATCACTTCCCCTTCGTCGAACCGGTGCCGAGGGCGATCCCGGCCAGCGGGTCGCGCAGCTCGAGCCAGTGCAGCAGCGCGCGGGCACCGAACCCGGTCGCGCCCTTGGTGTAGATCCCGTCGTCGTCGGGCGAGTCACCCACCGACGCCACGTCGAGGTGCGCCCACGGCAGCCCGCCGGTGAAGTGCTGCAGGAACAGCGCCGCGGTGATCGCCCCACCCGCACCGGCCACGGCGTTGTCGGCGTCGGCGACCTTGGAGCTGAGCCGCTCCGCGTAGTCGGCCACCAGCGGCATCCGCCACAGCGGCTCCCCCGCGGCCAGCGAGGCCGACCGGAGCAGGTCGGCGAGCGCGTCGTCGGTGGCGAAGAACCCGCCGGTGCGCTGCCCCAGGGCGATCTTCATCGCGCCGGTGAGCGTCGCGACGTCGACCAGCAGGTCCGGCTCCAGCTCGGCCACGGCGTAGGCCAGGGCGTCCGCCATGACGAGCCGGCCCTCGGCGTCGGTGTTGCTGACCTCGGTGGTGCGGCCACCGTAGTGGCGCAGCACGTCGCCGGGCCGCATCGAGCGGCCGCCCACGGAGTTCTCGGCCAGCGGCAGCAGCCCCGTCACCCGCACCGGGCAGTCGATGTCCGCGAGCGCGCCCATCACCGAGAGGACGACACCGGCGCCGGTCATGTCGCGCTTCATCGGCATCATCGCGTCCTTGGGCTTGATCGTCAGCCCGCCGGTGTCGAACGTGATGCCCTTGCCGACCAGCACGACGTGCGGCGCCTTCTTGGCGCCCTTGCGCGGCGCGTAGTCCAGCTGCACCAGCCGCGGCGGGTTCGCCGAGGCCTTGCCGACGCCGATGATGCCGCCGAAGCCCTCGGCGTCGAGCTTCTGCTCGTCCCAGACCTTGATCTTCAGCGAGGCCCGCGACGCGACCTCGGCGGCCTGCCCGGCCATCCAGATCGGGTTCTTCTCGTTGGAGGGCACCAGCGCGAGCGTGCGCGAGAGCCACCCGGCCCCGGCGACGGCCAGCGCACGGTCCAGCGCGGGCTTGCGGCCGGACGAGTCGGCGAGCCCGGCGAGCACGACGCGCTCGACCGGCTGCTTCAGCGGGCCCGTCGACCGCCAGTGGAACTCGAAGGAGCCCAGCACCAGGCCCTCGACCAGGGCGCGCAGACCGGCGTCGTCGGCGGTCGCGGCCAGCGAGGTCGCCACGGTGGAGCAGCCACGGGTACGTCGGGCCAGCGCGGCCCCCGCCTTGCGCAGGTCGTCGGCCGATCCGGCACCGACCCCCACCAGCAGGAGCAGCGACACGTCGGGGTTGCTCAGCCCGGCGCGGTCCAGCACCGCCCGGTCGACAATCTCGCCCGCGGCGCCCGTCGCGCCGGCCACCTCCAGCAGCGCGAACAGGTCCTCGGACAGCTCGTCGAGCAGCTCGGCGGCGCCGGGGCCGAGCGTCGGCCCGGAGTCACCGGCCCCGGCATCGGCGGCGAGGACGGGGATCGCCACCACGTCCGCGCCGACCACTGCGGACGGGGCGACGTCGCTCAGGGCGATCTGGGGCGGGCTGACCTGACTGGGAAGGGCCACCGAGGGGTACTCCTGAGTGCGAGGCGGGCGCTGGCCCTGCCGACCCTACTCGCGGGCCGTGCCCCCGCACGAAAAGGCCCCGCCCGATCCAGGGGAACGGGCGGGGCCTCTCGTCGTGTCTGCGCGGTTCAACTGGGCCTGGTCAGCCCACCACGTCCTTGAGTGCGTCGCCGAGCGCACCTGCCTCGTCGGCGTTGAGCTCGACCACCAGGCGGCCACCGCCTTCCAGCGGGACACGCATCACGATGCCGCGCCCCTCCTTCGTGACCTCCAGCGGACCGTCGCCCGTCCGCGGCTTCATCGCCGCCATGCGCACACCTCTTCTCGATTGCTGTTCTGTGCGCCTTCTGGTTGTCCGAACCGCCTCCCCCGTAGGCCGGGGCGGTCCGTGGCGCGCCGAGTTGCGTCCCTATTATCCCCCATTCGGCCACCGGTCCGCGCCTGAGTTCGGTGAGCGGTGGTGCAGACTGCCTGATGTGCACGCCCGGTCCGCCCTCTTCGACCTCTACGGCGACCACCTGCGCACGCGCGGGAGCCAGGCCCCGGTGGCCGTCCTCGTGCGCCTGCTGGCCCCGCTCGGGGTGACCGGACCGGCGGTGCGTACGTCGATCAGCCGCATGGTCCGCCAGGGCTGGCTCCGCTCGGTCCGGTTGCCGGCCGGCCCCGGCTACGCCCTCACCGAGCAGGCGCGCTCCCGACTCGACGAGGCGGCCGCCCGGATCTATCGCACCCGCGAGGCGGCCTGGTCGGGCTGCTGGGACCTCCTGGTGCTCGAGCCCGTCGGCTCCCGGGCGGCACGCGACCGGGTGCGGTCCGGGCTCGGCTACCTCGGCTACGCGCCGCTGAGCGACAGCACCTGGATCAGCCCGTGGCCCTCGCCGGAGGTGGAGCCGCTGCTCGCCGGGGAGCGCGCCGGCTTCTCGCGCTTCGCCGCACAGGACGGCGACCCCGCGGCACGGGCGGCCCGGGCGTGGGACCTCGACGCGCTCGCGGCGTCGTACCGATCCTGGCAGGAGTTCGCGACCGCGCTGGTCGAGGACCCCTCGACCCACCTCGACGCCACGTTCACCAGCGACGACGAGCGGGCCTTCGCGGTGCGCTCGCTGCTCGTGCACGAGTGGCGCAAGTTCCTGTTCACCGACCCGGGGCTGCCGGCCGAGCTGCTGCCGCCGTCGTGGGCCGGCACCGAGGCGGCTAGGTTCTTCGCGGAGCAGGCCGCCCGGCTGCTGCCGGCGGCGTCCCGGTTCGTCGACGCCTGCCTGGCCCACCCCGACGACCCCGCCCCGACCGCACCGCCCACCTCGACGGGAGCACCCCGATGACCGACCAGCCCACCACCGCCGACCAGCCCGTGAGCTACGAGGTGGTCGACGGCGTCGCCACGATCACCCTCGACCGTGCCGACGCCATGAACAGCCTCGACGTCGCCACCACGGTCGCCCTGCGCGACGCCGTCACGCGCGCCGCCGGCGACGAGGCCGTGCGCTGCGTGGTGCTCACCGGCACCGGCCGGGCGTTCTGCGTCGGGCAGGACCTCAAGGAGCACATCGAGATCCTGCGCAGCGGGTCGTCCGACGAGCTGTTCCGGACCGTCCCCGAGCACTACAACCCGATCGTCACGGCGGTCGCGACGATGCCCAAGCCGGTGATCGCCGCGGTCAACGGCGTGGCCGCCGGAGCGGGCGCGAGCCTGGCGTTCGCGTGCGACTTCCGGATCCTCGCCGACACTGCCGGCTTCAACCTCGCCTTCACCGGCATCGCGCTGTCCTGCGACACCGGCGCGTCGTGGACGCTCCCCCGGCTGGTCGGCCGGGCGAAGGCGATGGAGCTGCTGTACTTCCCGCGCACGCTCAAGGCCGAGGAGTCCCTCGAGCTAGGGCTGGCCACCAAGGTGGTGCCGGCCGGCGACCTCACCACCGAGGTCGCGACGCTGGCCCGCCAGCTCGCCGACGGACCGACCGTCGCCTTCGGGGCGGTCCGCCGCTCGGTGGCGTTCAGCGCCGGCCACGGCCTGGAGGAGTCGCTGGCGTTCGAGGCCGAGATGATGGCGCTGACCGGCGCGACGAGCGACCACCAGGCGGCGGTGGCGTCCTTCGTGGCCAAGGAGAAGCCGACCTTCGAGGGACGGTGATCGCGGCGTGCATCGACGTCTCGGGGCTCCGCTCGCCGCGCTGCTGCTCGTCGCGGCCGGCCTGATCGGCACACCGGCCACCTCCGCGGCCGCGGCACGCCCGCTGCCGACGTACCTCTCGCTCGACGACGACGTCCGCCAGCTCGTCACCGTCACCAGCGACCGCTGGTCCTCGACCCGGGCGCGGATGTCGGTGTGGCGCAAACGCGCCGACACCTGGGAGCGGGTCCGCGGCCCGGTCCGGGTGCGGCTGGGCTGGAACGGCTTCGTGCCCGCCGGCAAGCGCCGCCAGAGCACCGGGACCACGCCGGCCGGCAGCTTCGCGATGCGTTACGCCTTCGGCAACCGCGCAGACCCCGGCACGGCGCTCCGCTACCGCCACGTCGACTCCGACGACGTGTGGCCCTACGAGCCGCGCGACGCGGCGACCTACAACATCTACCAGCCGTTCCGCGCCCGCACCTCGCACTGGCGCAGCGACTACCAGGAGCGGCTGGCCTCCTACGGCTACGAGTACGCCTACGCCGTCGCGCTCGGCTTCAACCTGCCCGGCGGGGTGCACTGGTCGAAGAAGCGCAAGCAGTACGTCGCGCACCGGCCGGCGGACACGCGCCGCGGGGGCGGGATCTTCCTGCACGTGCAACGGTCTCGCTACACGGCGGGATGCGTGGCGGGGCCGATCCGGGACATCCGGTGGATCGTCCGCCGGCTCGACCCGGACCTGCGGCCGCGGATCGTGATGGGGCCGACGCGCTGGGTGAAGCGCCACCTCTGACGCGCGCCGCGGGCGGGCCGGCGGCTCGACCTAGGAGCATTTCCGGCACCAGGCGCCGACGATCCTCCTAGGTCGGTGTCAGGCGACGGTGGGACAGCGGCCGCGGTGCAGGTCGTCCCTGGGCCGGCACGTGGCCGATGAACAGGCACATTGGCCCACGGCCTGAGGCGCTGAGCGTGGGGCGGCCCGCAGCAAGCCCGATCTGCCTGTTCATCTGCCACGTCGGCGCGGCCTCCGGCCGGTGGCCGTGCCGCCCGAGCTCAGTAGTGGCCGCCGAGCACGCGCACCAGCTGCCGGGGCGCGCGCACCCGCATCCGGTAGCGGCTGGGCCGGTCGCCGTACTCCACGGTGACGGCCTTCCCCGCGATCCGGTGGTTGTACCACTGTGTGAAGGTCCCGTGGCAGACGCCGCCGCACACCAGCCGCTTGCGGGGCAGCTCCAGCCCCCGGGCCAGCCGTAGCGCGAAGCGGCGCACCGACCGCACCGAGGTGTCCACGCCGTGCAGCGGCTGGTGGAAGCTCACCACGTACTTCGGCCGCACCGCCTTGAAGAACCGCATCAACGCGCGGGTCTCGGGCTCCGAGTCCGGGCCGCGACCCGACTCGTAGTTGCCGTCCAGGTCGGCCCACCGCCACGGAAAGTTGCGGTTGAGGTCGACACCGCGGGCGTTCTTGCGGGTGTGCCGGGCCAGGCCGTCGGGGTTGATCGTGGGGATCAGCCACAGGTCGATGCCGCGGACTTTCCGGCCGTCGCGGATCGATCGGAGGATCTGTCGCGTCGCGGGCTCGTTGCCGTGGAAGGTCGACATCGCCACCGCGGAGACCTTCGCGTCCGGGTCGCCGACGCGGTAGGCGTAGATCGGCCGCCCCTTGACCGACGTCCCCAGGCGCTTGGTCTGCACCACGGCCGTACGGTCGGTGTCCGCGGCCGACGCAGCGGAGGCGGCCGGCGTGGTCAGCAAAGCGAGCCCCACCACGAGCGCGGTCAGCGCAGCGGCGGCGCGCGGCCTCACAGCTTGTCGAGGGCGAGGAACGCGGTGAAGATCACGACCCCCACCAGCAGGCCCACGTGCGCCAGGATCGACAGACCCGGGCCCTCTCCCCACGTGTCGGTCTGCGGCCCCGAGGAGTGCCGCCCCTTGGCGGGCAGCCAGCGCGCCAGGATCAGCAGGCCGGCGATCACCGTGACCCACCAGAACAGCACGCCGAGCCAGCCGATCACCTCGGTGCTCGTGAACAGGTAGATCGTCCACAGGATCAGGGCCGGCACGCCGGCGCCCGTGTGCATGTTCAGCAGTCCCGCGGGGATGGACAGTCGCCCCGCCGTGCCCTCGTCGTTGGCGAGTCGGACCCGCGTCAGCACGACCACGACGGCCGCCAGGACGGTCAGCACGATGGTGATAAGCATCGGAGTCACGCCTTGATCCTGCCGCACCGGCGCGTCACCTGCGAGCACCGCCCCGGTTCGGGGCGCGGCGTGGCGAGGCCCCGGTCGGGCACGCGCGGTCGGTCAGCGGACGCCGTACGACGCCTCGACGCGCTCACGCATCACGCGCAGGCCCCGGCCGATCAGCCGCTCCACGACCGGCCGGGCGACCACCCAGCCGAGTGCCCCGACCCGGCCGAAGGGCACCACGGCCATCTCCGACCACAGGAACCGGCTGCTGCCGGGACCGGTGCCGACGACCTCGAACTCGCCCTCGCCGCGCACGACGGAACCGGTGTGCAGCACCTCGCAGCGCCCGCCGCCGTCGGGCCGGTCCTCCCACGCGGTGATGGTCATGGTGTCCCAGAAGCCGATCGGTCCGAGGCCCGACCAGGCGCGGATCCGGCCGCCCACCGAGGTCGCGGGGTCGTCGGGGTCGACCCGCTCCACCCGGGTGTGCGGCACCCACTCCCCCTGGCGCGGCCAGTCGGTGACGTAGGCCCAGAGCCGGTCGGCGGGCACCTGCACGTCGACCTCGAGCCGGATCAGCGCGCGCACTCAGTGCTGCCCGTCGTCGGACGCGGGCGGGGCGTCCGTCCCCGTCGCCGACGTCGTGCCCGCGCCCGGCGCGTCGTCCCCCGCCGGCCGGTCAGCCGCCGGCTCCTCCGCCATCGGGTCCGGCGCGGGCGCCATCTCCGCGGCCAGCCGGTCGAGCAGCGAGTCCACCTCGGACATCCGGTAGCCCCGGAACGCCGTCGAAAACCGCACGCTGCGCAGGTCGGCGGCGGTGAGCGGCCCGTCGGCCTGCACCCGCGAGTCGGGCCGGTCGTCGAAGGTCTCCGCCATCGAGCCGCCGCGGCCGCTGGCCACCACCGCGACGGCCCCCATCACCGCGACGATGAGGAAGGCGAAGAACCACGTCATGCGCGCAATCCTGACACGCTCACTCGGGCTGGTGCGGGTCCGGCGGGTGCTCGCCGCCGCCGGGCGCCGGGGAGGCCCGATGGGCACGCGCCTCGGCCATGATCCGCACCGCCTCGTCCACGTCGTCGGTGACGTGGAAGATCTTCAGGTCGCCCTCGGACACCTTGCCCTCGGCGAGCACGGTGTCGGTGATCCAGCGGACCAGCCCCGACCAGTACGCCTCGCCGAGCAGCACGATCGGGAACGACGTCACCTTCTCGGTCTGCACGAGCGTGAGCGCCTCGAAGAGCTCGTCGAACGTGCCGAAGCCGCCGGGCAGGACGACGAACCCCTGGGCGTACTTCACGAACATCGTCTTGCGGGCGAAGAAGTAGCGGAAGTTCAGGCCGCGGTCGACGTACTTGTTGAGCCCGGTCTCGAAGGGCAGCTCGATGCCGAGCCCGACCGAGACGCCGCCGGCCTCGCAGGCGCCCTTGTTGGCGGCCTCCATGACCCCCGGCCCGCCACCGGTGACGACCGCGAACCCGGCCTCGGTGAGCTTGCGGCCGAGCTCCTCGGCCTGCGCGTAGTGCGGGTGGTCGACCGGCGTCCGCGCCGACCCGAAGACCGAGATCGCCGGGCCGAGCTCGGCCAGCGCGCCGAACCCCACGACGAACTCGCTCTGGATCCGCAGGACGCGCCACGGGTCGGTGTGCACCCAGTCCGTCGGGCCGCGCGAGTCGAGGAGCCGCTGGTCCGTCGTACTCCGGTCGAACTGGGTCCGGCGCAGCACGGTGCGGCCGCGGAACTTCTCCGGGCCCGCCTCGTCCATCTCCTCGACGCCGTCGCCGGCCCGGTCGATCTCGCCGCTCACGACGCGCCCAGCCAGACCCGCAGCTGCGCCTCGACCGACTCGATGTGCGCGACCGGCACGAACTCCTCCTGCTTGTGCGCGAGGTGCGGGTCGCCGGGCCCGAAGTTCACCGCAGGTACGCCGAGCGTGCTGAACCGCGCCACGTCGGTCCACCCGAACTTCGGGTTGACCGTGCCGCCGACGGCCTCGGCGAACGCCGCCGCGGCCGGGACCGTCAGCCCGGGCATCGCCGCGGGCGCGGAGTCCGACACCTCGATGTCGAAGCCGTCGAACACCTCGCGCATGTGGGCGACCGCCTCCTCCTCGGAGCGGTCCGGCGCGAACCGGTAGTTCACCGAGACCGTGCACGTGTCGGGCAGCACGTTGCCCGCGACGCCGCCGGAGATGAACACCGCGTTGAGGCCCTCGTGGTACTCCAGCCCGTCGATCACGGGCTTGCGCGGCTCGTAGGCCCGCAGCCGGTCGAGCACCTCGGCCGCCCCGTGGATGGCGTTGACGCCCTTCCAGGACCGGGCCGAGTGGGCGCGCTCGCCGCGGGTGGTCACGTCGACCCGCAGGGTGCCCTGGCAGCCGGCCTCGACGACCGCGTCCGAGGGCTCCATCAGGATCGCGAAGTCGGCCGAGAGCAGCTCGGGGTTGCTCTGCGAGAGCTTGAACAGCCCGTTGCGCTCGGCCTCGACCTCCTCGCACTCGTAGAACACGTAGGTGATGTCGCGGTTCGGCTCGCGCAGGGTCGCGGCCGTGCGCAGCGCGATCGCCACGCCGCCCTTCATGTCGCAGGAGCCGAGGCCGTGCAGGTTGCCGTCGGTGTCGCGTCGGGCGGGCAGGTTGTCGTTGAGCGGCACGGTGTCGATGTGTCCCGCGATCACGACGCGCTCGTCACGGCCGAGCTCGGTGCGCGCCACGACCGTGTTGCCGAACCGCTGCACGCTCAGGTGGTCGAGCTCGACGAGCGCGTCCTGGATCGCGTCGGCGATCAAGGCTTCGTTGCCGCTCACGGACTCGATGTTCACGAGGTCCTCGGTGAGCTGGACGGCGTCGACAGTGAGGTCAAGTCCCATGCCGCCCATCCTGCCGCACCCGCGGTCGGGCGGTCAGGCGGGCGGGACCACGCAGAACTCGTTGCCCTCCGGGTCGGCCATCGTGGTCCACTTCGGCAGCTCCCACAGCACGGTCGCGCCCGCGGCCGCGAAGTCGGCCACCTCGCCGCGGACGTCCCAGTGGACCCGGTTCTTCACGGTCTTCGGTTCGGGCACCGGCACGAAGTCGAAGGTCAGCACCGGGTCGTTCGTGACGCCCTCGAGCGTCCACCAGTCGTGCTCCACGTGGTGCACCGGCGTGATGCCGAACCCCTCGCCCCCCCAAAGCGCCACAGCACCCCGGTCGGCGCAGTCGACGAC
>JBQCEF010000253.1:0-8539 GCA_051960495.1 Nocardioides sp.
ACCTGCCTGGGCCGCGAGCCGGCGCAGCGCCTCCGGGACGTCGGCCCCGAGCCGGGCCGCGGCGGCGACCGGTCCGAACTCCGGCCACTGCTCGGCGCCGCGCTGGAGTGCGGTCACCGGCGGGAGGCCCGCCTGCAGCTCCCCCACGAGCCCCTCGCCGAGGTCCACCACGGCCTGCCGGCGCCGCTCGGCCAGCGACCGGGCCCGGCCGCGACGCCACAGCCGCAGCACGCCGCCGGCGGCGCCCAGCGCGACGAGTCCCAGGGCGAGGGCGGTGCCGTCGAGGAGCAGCACCGCCGCACCGACCAGCGCCGCCGCGGCCGCCGACACCACGGCCCGTCGGCCCCGCGTCGGGGACGCCCCGGGCCGGCGCGGCAACCGCACCGGTCGGGGTCCGGCCACCAGCAGCGCGGCGCCCCCGGCGCACACCGCCGCAGCGACGAGGGAGGCAGTCACGGCCCGAGCCGTCCGGCCAGGACCTCGGCCAGCCGGCCCGCTGCCGGACCCTCGACGGCTCGACCCCGTTCGAACCGCAGCGCGGGGACCATCTCCACCAACCCGTCGCCGCGTCGCTCGAGCACGGCCACCTCCGCGAGGTGCCGGCGCCCGCACCGGTCGCGCGCCAGGTGGACGACGAGGTCGACGGCCGAGGCCAGCTGGCTGTGGCAGGCCGCCTGGGACATGCCGGCGGCCATCGCGAGCGCCTCGACCCGGGCGGGGACGTCGGTCGCCGAGTTGGCGTGCAGCGTGCCGCAGCCGCCCTCGTGACCGGTGTTCATCGCCGCCAGCAGGTCAGCCACCTCGTCCCCGCGCACCTCCCCGACCACGAGCCGGTCGGGGCGCATCCGCAGCGCCTGCCGGACCAGCGTGCGCAGCGGGATCTCGCCGGCGCCCTCGATGTTGGCGGTTCTGGCCTCGAGGCCGACGACGTGGGGATGGTCCGGGCGCAGCTCCGTAGAGTCCTCGACGACCACGATCCGTTCGCCGGCCGGGACCAGCGAGAGCAGCGCCGCCAGCAACGTCGTCTTGCCCGAGCCGGTGCCGCCGCTGACGAGGAAGGCGAGGCGTGCGGAGACCACCGCGCGGAGCAGCCGGTCGGCCTCGGGCGCCAGCATGCCGGCCGCGGTCAGCTCGTCGAGGGTGAACCCGCGGGCCCGGGGGACGCGGAGCGAGATCGTCGTGCCGGGCCGGGAGACCGGGGCGAGGACCGCGTGGAAGCGGGTGCCGTCCGCGAGCCGCAGGTCCACGTAGGGGGCCGCGTCGTCGAGCCGCCGCCCGCCGGCCGCCGCGAGCCGCTGGGCCAGGCGGCGCACGGCAGCGTCGTCGGCGAAGCAGACGTCGGTGCGCTCGAGGCCCTCACCCCGGTCGACGTAGACCGCCGCGGGGCCGTTGACGAGCACGTCGGTCACCCCGGGCAGGCGCAGCAGCGGTTCCAGGGGGCCGGCACCGAGCACGTCGCGGCGCAGCTCCTCGTGGAGCGCCAGCACGGTGGCGTCGCCGACGGGCCGCCCCTGGTCGCGCAGCGCCCGGGCCACCGCCTCGGCGGTGACCTCGCGGCCCTCCCTGGCGAGCGCCTCCCGCACCGCGTCGACCGTGCCCGGCGGCAGCCCCGCCACGCTCACCGGAGCACCTCCCGTGCCGCGCGCGCCAGCGGTGAGCGTGCAGAGCCGAGCGGACCGAGGCCGAGGTCGACCTGCTCGCCGACCCTTCGGCGGCTCGGGTAGCAGGTGCGCAGGGGCAGGCCCAGGGCCTCGGTGACCGCCTCGGGGTTGAGGGCCCCGCCGGTCGAACGGACGGCGAGGCCGACCCGGGCACCGAGCCGGTCGAGCCGTCCGGCCATCCGGGACGCCGAGGCCACCCCGGGCACGCCGGGGTCGACGACCAGCATCACCTCGTCGCAGCGGCCCGCCACCTCACCCGCCACGCCGGACAGCGAGCGCGGCAGGTCGGCGACGACGACGTCGTTGCCGCGCAGCGCGGCCGAGAGGACCTCCCGGACCACCTCGCCGTCCGGTTCCACGACGTCGGTGCCGGACCAGGTGAGCACGGCCAGCCGGTCCCGGTGCGGCAGCGCCTCGCGCAGCGACCGTGAGCTGAGGCGCCCGCTGGAGGACAGCGCGTCCCACCGGATCCCGGCCTGCTCCTCGACCCCCACGAGCTGGTCGAGTCCCGAGCCCCACGGGTCGAGGTCGAGCAGCAGCGCGTCGCCGTGGCCGGCGGCGGTGAGGGCGAGGGCAGCGGCCAGCGTGCTCGCGCCCGCCCCGCCCGAGCCACCGACCACGCCGAGCAGGCGGGCGGTCGCGCCCGCACCGTCCGGTACGTCGGTCAGCAGCTCGACCAGCCAGCTCGCGCCGCCGGGCAGCTCCACGACGTCGCGGGCGCCGATCGCCAGGGCGGAGCGGTAGACCGCGTCGGCGAGGGACGACCCGGCGACCACGTGCAGCTCGGGGTGGCGCGGTGGCCGCAGGGCCGCGAGCTCGTCCGCGACGTCCGCACCGACGAGCGCGAGCAGCGGGCGGTCCCAGCCGGGCAGGGCACCGGCCGGGTCGGTGACCACGTCGACGGCGACGCCGGCCGCGGCGGCGAGGCGCAGCACGTCGTCGGCCAGTCCGCCGTCACGGGTCAGCAGCAGGGCGGGGGCGCTGGTCATGCCTGCGAGGGTGCCGCTCCCCGCCGTGGACCGTCCGGCGCGCCGACGTACCTGGGGACAGCTCGCACCGGTCGCCGGCTGGGGACGAAAACCGGCCGGGCACGTGAAACGGCCCCCGGTCGAGGACCGGGGGCCGCCGGGTCAGGCTCGGGGGGGATGAGCCGGACCATCACCGACGGCTGGGGGGGTGCCGCCGGGACTCGTGACAGATGGTAGCGCGTTCTTTACTTCGCGCACCTTCACTATGCTACGGAGTGTCAGCAGGTCCGCTGAGCCACGCCGCGCCTTACGTCGAAAGGGGCCGATCGATGCCTCCACGGGCCACCGGTCGCCCGGCCGCGTTCTTCGACCTCGACAAGACCATCATCGCCAAGTCCAGCACGCTGGCGTTCAGCCGCCCCTTCCAGGCCGGCGGCCTGATCTCCCGGCGTGCGGTGCTGCGCAGCGCCTACGCGCAGTTCGTCTACCTGGTCGGCGGCGCGGACCACGACCAGATGGAGAAGATGCGCGAGTTCCTCTCCGACCTGTGCGCCGGGTGGGACGTGCAGACCGTGCGCGACATCGTCGCCGACACCCTGCACAACATCGTCGACCCGCTGGTCTACGACGAGGCCGTCTCGCTCATCGAGGAGCACCACCTCGCCGGCCGCGACGTGGTCTTCGTCTCGGCGTCGGGGGCCGTGGTGGTCGTGCCTATCGGTGTGCTGCTCGGGGCCGACGCGGTCATCGCGACGCGCATGCAGATCGCCGACGGCAAGTACACCGGCGAGATCGACTACTACGCCTACGCCGAGAACAAGGCGACCGCGATCCTCGACCTGGCCGAGCGCAACGGCTACGACCTGTCCCGCAGCTCCGCCTACAGCGACTCGGTGACCGACATCCACATGCTCGAGGTCGTCGGGCATCCGTTCGCGGTGAACCCCGACAAGGAGCTGCGCCGGCAGGCGACCAAGCGCGGCTGGCCGGTGCTGGTGTTCACCCGTCCGGTGGGCCTGCGCACCCGGATGCGGCTGCCGCAGAGCAAGCCAACCCTCGCCGCGCTCGCGGTCGGGACCGCCGCAGCGGTCGGCGGGGCGGTGTACTACGCGGCCCGGCGCCGGCTCGGCGGGACGGCCTCCTAGACCAGTCGGGCGGTTTTCAGCGGGGAGGGCCCTAGACCATCGGTGTCGACCCTTGTCCGGTTCGCCCCCTCCGGCGTACAAAGGAAACACAACTGCAGAACCCGCACATGAGCCTGGTACCCACGCGGCGACCTACCCTTCCTATGGGCGTTGTCTCACGGGTTCACCCGGAGCAACAATTACCGGTGCACGCCTGGTAGCCAGCGCGACTCATGTGTCAGCGGCGGCACCTCACACGCCTCAGGGCGCCGGGTGCCGCTCGCATGTTCAGCCCTTGACCGGGCTCGCCTCGGCACCCGCCGCATAGGCCTCCGCCGCGTAGAGCAACCACGCGTGCACCCCCGCCGGACCACCGTCGCGGTAGCCCCGCAGGTTCGACTCGTACTCCCGGCGCAGCGCGAGATGGCCCGCCTCCGGTACGACGAGCGACTTGGCGTCCACGCCCCGGGCCACGAGCAGCAGCCGCTCGACCGCCCGGGCCACGATCCCGTTGTGGGACACGAACGGGGCCGCCGCCGCGAGCTCGGCGTGCGCCACCGCGGCGACCACCAGCGCGGGCGCGGAGGTCTCGGCGCTCAGCGTCGCGGCCAGCGCCTGGAGCCGGGCCGCCGCCTCCGGGCTGCGGGGCCGGCCGAGGTCGTCGTCGGCGACGGACCCCTTGGCGGCCAGGGTGTGGATCCGCGCGACGGCCTGCAACGGCGCGGCGCCCAGCGTCGGCAGAAGCCCGAGCAGCTCGGTGCTCACCCGGACCGCGGCGTGCGCGAGCGGCCCGCCCTCGCCGGACCGGAGCTCGTCGAGGGTGACCTCCTCGCCCTCGAGGACGGCGCTGGCACGCGCGCCGCGCAGCAGCGACTCCCCGGTCAGGTCGGGGGTGGTGCGACGCAGGCCGCGGTCGCGCAGCAGGGCGTCGATGCCGTCACGGGTCGCGGCCATCGCCGAGGCGACCCCTTCGAGCGCGGCGAGACGGGCGAGCGGGTCAGCGGGAGGCACGGTCGATCAGCCTAGGCCCCGCTCACGCCTGCGGGCCGAGCGGCCCGGCCGCGGACGCGTCGGCGCCGCCGGGAGCGGGCTCCTTCAGCTCCACGAAGATCACGTGGGTCTCGGTGTCCCCGATGTTCTCCCCGGCGTGCTCCTGGGCCGGGAGCCAACCCGCGTGCCCTGCGGTCATCTCCACGTCGCGGTGCTCCTCGCCGGCGTGCAGCCGGCGCCGGAACGACGAGAGCGTGTACATGACGCTGTCGGGATGGGAGTGCGGGGTGGTCAGGTGGCCCGGGCGGTCGCGGTACTCCAGCACCCGGACGCGGTCGTTCTCGAAGATCACCGAGTAGGCGTCCGGGTTGCTGGCGACAGGGTCCTCTGCCATGCCAGCGAGTATCGAGCCCTCGGCGGCGGCCGCGCAACGGTTCAGGCGGCCGGGCCGCGGTCGCGCACCTGCGCCACGTGGGTCATCGCGTCGCGCAGCTCGGCCAGCCAGTCCTCCTCGTGCTGCCCCACCAGCCGCACGCACCAGGCCAGCGCCTCCGACCGCGACCGGGCGACCCCGGCGTCGACCAGGGTGTCGAGCACCTGACGCTGCGGCTGCCGCAGCCGGGTCATCACCGGAGCGGCCAGGTGCGTGAACAGCTCGCGGTGCGGGCCGACCCGGACCGCCCACGACACCTTGCGCTCGTAGCGGTGCTCCGCCTCGCGCGCGATCGCGATCCGGGCGTCGCGGGTGTCCTCGCGAAACGCCTTCGCGCGCCCGGCCCGGGCCTCCTGGGCCTCCGCCGGCGCCACCTCCGGGGCCAGGTCGACGTCGGCGACCGTGACCGTCACCGTGATCTCGTCGCGGTCCACGGCGACCTCGGGCGGCTGCACCTGCCACTCCTCGGGCAGCCGGCCGGTGAACCAGCCGCGCACCCGCTCCCTCTGCTCGTCAGTAATCATGTAATCATGATTACTCGCCAGCCGCCGAGGCGCAAGACCCGCCGTTGATAGCCTTCGCGGCAATGACCGAGCCGTCCCCGCAGCCGAACCCGCCGTCCTCCGCAGCCCTCTCGTTCGGGGCGGTCGCGGACGCCTACGACCGCGCCCGTCCGGGGTATCCCGCCGAGGCCGCCCGGTGGCTCGCCGGCGAGCCACCGTTGCGCGTCGTCGAGCTCGGGGCGGGCACGGGCCGGCTCACCGAGGAGCTGGTGCGGCTCGGCCACGAGGTGCTCGCCACCGACCCCCTCGACGAGATGCTCGCGCACCTGCACCGCCGCCTGCCCGACGTACCGACCGCCCGCGCCGCCGCCGAGCGGATCCCGCTGGCGGACCGGACCGTCGACGTCGCGGTGAGCGCCCAGGCCTTCCACTGGTTCGACCTCGACCGCGCGCTCCCCGAGATCGCCCGGGTGCTGCGTCCGGGCGGCGTGCTCGCCCTGGTGTGGAACGAGCGCGACGAGCGGATCCCCTGGGTGCGTCGCCTCGGGCAGGTCCTCGGCGGGACTCCGGAGCAGGACACGGACCCGACGCACACGCTGATCGCCTCCGGGCTGTTCGGCCTCGTCGACACCGCGACGTTCCGGTTCTGGCAGCCACTGGACCGCGACCGGCTGCGCGACCTCGCAGTCTCGCGCTCCTACGTCGCGACGCTCGCCGACCGCGAGCGCGACGCCGTGCTCACCCGGCTCGACGCGCTGTACGACGAGTACGGCCGCGGCGCGGACGGCATGCTGCTGCCCTACGTGACCAGGTGCTACCGGGCCGTCGTGCGGCACCCCCGCGACGAGGCGTCCGTTTCCGGGGCCGGCACGGCGGTCGATCCGCCGACCGACGACGACACCGACGCCCTGCTCATCGACTTCCAGTGAGGGGTGAGTAGGTGGCGAGCTGGTTCGGCTGGGTGCGCAGACGGCATCTGGGCACCGAGGCCGACCGCGCCACCTTCCGCACCCTGCACACCGCCGCCCTGGCGACTCCCGCGCTGCGAGGCGGGCTGACCGAGGCGTCCGCGCAGCGCTCGGTGCGCCACCTCCGCAGCCTGCTGGCGGCCCCAGCGGTGGCGCTCACCGACAACGCCCGGCTGCTGGCGTGGGACGGGGGACAGCACCACCACACCGACCAGGCCACCGGCCTCGCGCGGCTCGTCGTCGACGCCGGCGCGACCGTCGTGCGTGGCCGGGAGACCATCGGCTGCACCGATCCGGGTTGCCCGCTGCGGCAGGTCATCGTCACGCCGCTGACCGTCGAGGAGCGGGTGATCGGGACCTTCCAGGTCTTCGTCCCCTCCGCCTCGGCCGGCGTCGTACGCGCCACCGAGGAGGTGGCGGGCTGGGTGTCGGGCCAGCTCGAGCTCGCCGAGCTCGACGCGTCCCGGACGCGGCTGATGGAGGCGGAGGTCCGCGCCCTGCGCGCCCAGATCAGCCCGCACTTCATCTACAACTCGCTGACCGCGATCGCCTCGTTCGTGCGGACCGACCCCGAGCGGGCGCGGGAGCTGCTCCTGGAGTTCGCCGACTTCACCCGCTACTCGTTCCGCCGGCACGGCGAGTTCACCACGCTTGCCGAGGAGCTCCGCTCGATCGAGCGCTACCTCGTCCTGGAGAAGGCCCGCTTCGGCGAGCGGCTCAACGTCACGCTGCGGATCGCCCCCGAGGTGCTGCCGGTGACCGTGCCGTTCCTGTGCCTGCAGCCCCTGGTGGAGAACGCTGTCCGCCACGGCCTGGAGCAGAAGGACGGCGCGGGCCACGTCACGATCACCGCCGAGGACTTCGACCGGGAGGCGGTCATCTCGGTCGAGGACGACGGGGTCGGCGAGGACCCCGACAAAGTGCGGCGCGCGCTCGCCGGCGACACCGCGATGGACTCGGTCGGCCTGGGCAACGTCGACGCCCGGCTGCGCTCGACGTACGGCGACGACTATGGACTCGTCGTGGAGACCGCCCCCGGGGCCGGGACCCGGGTTATCGTGCGGGTGCCCAAGTACGCACCCGGAGTGCACACATGAACCCCAGCCCGCTGCGCGTCCTCGTGGTGGACGACGAGCGGCCCGCGCTCGACGAGCTCGCCTGGCTGCTCGAGCGAGACCCCCGGGTCGGCAGCGTAATCACCACCGACAGCTCCGCCGAGGCGCTGCGGGTGCTCCAGGAGGGCGCCGTCGACGCGGTGTTCACCGACATCGCGATGCCCGGGCTGACCGGCCTGGAGCTCGCCAAGGTGCTCGCGAACTTCAAGGCCCCGCCGCCGGTCGTCTTCATCACCGCGCACGACGAGCACGCGGTCGACGCCTTCGAGCTCAACGCGGTCGACTACGTGCTCAAGCCCGTCCGCGAGGACCGGCTCGCGGAGGCGGTGCGCCGGGTCGTCGAGGCCGGCGGCGAGTCCGTCGCCACGGAGGACAGCATCCCGGTCGAGCGGGGCGGCGTCACCCGGTTCATCTCGCGCTCGCAGGTGCAGTACGTCGAGGCGCAGGGCGACTACGCCCGGCTGCACACCGCGACCGGAAGTCACCTGATCCGCAGCCCGCTGACCACGCTGGAGGAGCAGTGGCGTGACGCGGGCTTCGTGCGCATCCACCGCTCGCTGCTCGTGGCGCTCCCCCATGTCGCCGAGGTGCGGGTCGACGCGGGCCGCTGCACCGTCCTGGTCGGGGAGCACGAGCTGACCGTCAGCCGCAGGCACACCCGCCAGCTGCGGGACCTGCTGGTCCGGCGGGCCCGGCCGGGCGGGGCCGGCAAGCCGTGACGCCGGCACCGGAGGCCGGGCCGCCCCGGCGCGTGCGGGTGACCAGCCCGCGCACCGG
>JBQCEF010000254.1:0-9122 GCA_051960495.1 Nocardioides sp.
AACACCGGAACGCTCGAAGACCTCCGCGACAGGGTCACGGAGGTCTTCGAGGAGCTGACGGCTTAGGCAGCCAGGTCGGGGTCGGCGAGCGCGCGGAGCTTCTGCAGCGCCTCCCGCTCGAGCTGGCGGACCCGCTCGGCGGAGATGCCGTGCTTGGCGCCGATGTCGGCGAGCTTGTGCTGGCGCCCGTCGACCAGCCCGTAGCGCGACCGGATGATGTCCGCGGCCCGCTCGTCGAGCAGCTCGACCAGCGTGCTGAGCCGGCCCTTCGACTCGACGTCGAGGAACGTGCTGTCGGGGCCCGGCGCGGTCTCCTGGGCGATCAGGTCGCCCAGGGAGGTGTCGCCGTCCTCGTCGACCGGGGTGTCCAGGCTGACGTGGTCGCGGCCCCAGCTCATGAGGTCGAGGACCCGGTCGATGTCCATCCCGAGCTCGGTGGCGATCTCCTCCGGCTCCGGGTCACGGCCGAGCTGGCGCTCGAGGGTACGGCGCGCCGCACCGACCTGGTTGAGCTCCTCGACCACGTGGACCGGGAGACGCACGACGCGGGCCTGCTGGGCGATGCCGCGGGTGATCGCCTGGCGGACCCACCAGGTGGCGTAGGTCGAGAACTTGAAGCCCTTGCGGTAGTCGAACTTCTCGACCGCGCGGATCAGGCCGGTGTTGCCCTCCTGGACCAGGTCCAGCATGGGCATCTGGCTGCGGCCGTACTTGCGGGCGATCGAGACCACCAGGCGCAGGTTCGACTCGATGAACCGCTGGATCGCGCGCTCCCCCTCGGCGACCAGCCACTCCAGCTCTTCCTGGGTGGCGTACTTGGGGGCGCCGCCCTTCTTGCGGCCGACCCGGCCCTCCTCGAGCAGGGCCTTCGCGAACAGTCCGGCCTCGATGGTCTTGCTGAGCTCGACCTCCGTGACCGCGTCGAGCAGCGGAGTACGCGCGATCTCGTCGAGGTACATGCCGACGCTGTCGCGTCCCTCGATCTCGCGTGTGTGCGTGCGACTCGTTGCCACGTGCGCTCCCTTCCGTTTCGCCGAGGGGTACCCACCGGTAGACCCTCTAGTCATCCCAACGGCCAGAGATCCGCCGAGATTCCCGATCCGGAACGATTCCCGCCCCGGCCCTCTCGCCCTGTACGACGTCCCGGAGTGCCGGGAAGTTGCGGTGCCGGCGATATCTCAGGGACTTCTCAGGGTCCACAAGGCGGTTCGCAGCGCGGTGACGATCGGATTGCTCAGGAACGGCCCAGCTTGTCCACGACCCAGGCGTAGGAGAACGCGCGGTCGCGCCAGGCGTTGTAGCGCCCGCTGACCCCGCCGTGGCCGGCGGACATCTCGGTCTTGAGCAAGATGTCCTCCGGGTTCAGCGCGAGCGTGCGGAGCCGGGCCACCCACTTGGCGGGCTCGACGTACAGCACCCGGGTGTCGTGCAGGGACGTTTCGGCCAGGATCGCGGGGTAGCGCTGCGCGGAGACGTTCTCGTAGGGGGAGTAGGCCTTCATGTAGGCGTAGACCTCGGGGTCCTCGAGGGGGTTGCCCCATTCCTCCCACTCCACGACGGTCAGCGGCAGGGAGGGGTCGAGGATCGAGGTCAGCGGGTCGACGAACGGCACCTCGGCGAGGATGCCGCAGAACGCCTCCGGGGCCAGGTTGGCCACCGCGCCCATGAGCAGGCCGCCGGCGCTGCCGCCCTCGGCCACGATCCGGTCCGGGGAGCTCCAGCCCTCGGCGGCCAGGTGCCGGGCGCAGGCGACGAAGTCGGTGAAGGTGTTGGCCTTCTGCAGCAGCTTGCCCTGGTCGTACCAGTGCCGGCCCATCTCGCCGCCGCCACGGACGTGGGCGATCGCGAAGCCGATCCCGCGGTCGAGCAGCGAGAGCCGGGAGATCGTGAAGAACGGGTCGATCGAGTGCTCGTAGGAGCCGTAGCCGTAGAGCAGCAGCGGCATCGTGCCGTCGCGGGGCGCGTCCTTGGGGCAGACCAGCGAGATCGGCACCTGCGTGCCGTCCTCGGCGGTGGCCCAGGTCCGGTGCTGCTCGTAGCGCTCGGGGTCGAAGTCGCCGAGCACCGGCGTCTCCTTGAGCAGCGTCAGCTCCCGGGTAGTGACGTCGTAGTCATAGACGCCGGGGGGCGTGGCCATCGTGGTGTAGCCGAGCCGCACCGTCGGCTGGTGGAACTCCGGGTTGCCGGACACGCCGACGGTGTAGACGGCCGCGTCGAAGCCGACGAGGTAGTCGTCGCCGGCGCCGTCCGGGCCGAGCTCGATGATGCGGACCTGGGTGAGCCCGTTGCTGCGCTGGCTGATCACGAGGTGGCCCGCGAACGCGTCGACGTCCTCGATGCGGACGTCCGGGTCGTGCGGGACGAACGGCTGCCACTGCTCGGGCGACGTGGCGTCGAAGGGCGCGACCGAGATCTGGTAGTTCACCGCGTCCTCGTTGTGCAGCACGAGCAGCCGGTCCTGGCCGGCGATCACGGCGTGCTCGACGCCGTACTCCACGCCCTGGCGCCGCGGTGCCACCACGCGGAACTCGCCGAGCGGGTCGTCGGCGTCGAGGACGCGGTACTCGCTGGTGGTCTTCGACTCCGAGCCGATGACGAGCAGGCGGTCGCTGCGGCTGCGTCCGACCGAGGTGCCGAACTTGGGGTCGGTCTCGTGGTGGACGACCACGTCGTCGGAGACCGGGTGGCCGAGCTGGTGGCGCCACACCTTGTCGGGGCGCCACGCCTCGTCGACGGTGGTGTAGAAGAGCACGGTCGCCTTGCGGTCCCAGACCGCCGGCCCGAGCGTGTTGGGAATCTCGTCCGGCAGCAGCTCGCCGGTGCGCAGGTCCTTCACGCGCAGCAGGAACCGCTCGTTGCCCACGGTGTCGGTGGAGTAGGCGAGCAGGTGGCCGTCGGGGCTGACCGAGGCGGTGCCCAGCGAGAAGAAGTCCGTGCCCTCCGCGAGCTCGTTGAGGTCGAGGAGCACCTCCTCGCCCGGGACCTCGGCGTCGGTCTCGAGCCGGGGCGGTGTCCAGTCGTCGGGCCCCGCGACGGGGCACCGGCAGCTGACGCCGTACTGCTTGCCCTCGATCGAGCGGCTGTAGTACCAGTGGTCGCCGAGCCGCGACGGGACCGACAGGTCGGTCTCCAGGGTGTGGGCCTTGATCTCGGCGAAGATCTGCTCGCGGAGCTCGGCGAGGTGCGCCGTGCGCGCCTCGGTGTAGGCGTTCTCCGCCTCGAGGTAGGCCAACGTCTCGGCCGACTCGGGGTCGCGCATCCACTCGTAGTCGTCGACGAAGGTGTCGCCGTGGTGGGTGCGCTCGACGGGGACCCGCTGGGCGACGGGGTAGGGGAGCTCGGGCTGCGTCTCGTGCTGCATGGGGTGGACGCTATCCGAGACCTCGAAGCGGCGGACCCGCGGACGCGCCCGCCACCCGCATCGTCCACAGGATCGGCCCGGAACTGTGGAGAAACCCGCCCGGTCTGTGCATGGATGCGGCCGGTCTGTGGACGACACACCGTGGCCGGAAAACCTTTGCAAACCAGGGCCCAAAGTCCCTTGCACCCGAGGTGCGCCGGGCGTAGAAATCTCTTACGCACTCCCGAGAGGGAGAGCGGGATCGGACGAAGAACGAGGATCCGCAGAGCGGGGCGACCTGCTCCGGAAGCCGTGACGAGGCTGACGGGATCCGGCGGCTCGTCCGACCGACCGGGATCGTCACAGGACCGGTCAAACGTAGGGCCCCTGAAACTCATACTTCCAGGGGCCCTACACCTTTTCCTGGGGGTTCTCGTCCGGTGCGACCTCGTCGTCGGCCGCCGGGGCGGGAAGTCGCCACGCAGTGAGCGCCGGGTCGTCGGCGCGGAAGGTGCGCACCGGCCCCGGACCGGTCTCGGCCGTCTCGAACCGGACCGTCACCCGGCCCACCCCGGAGCCCCACACCCAGCCCCGGCCGTGCTCGGCGTGCTCGACGTCCATGCCCGGCGCCCACTGCCGGCCCCGGGTGAGCCGGTCGATCTGCGGGTCCGCCGTCGGCTCCGGGTCCGGCTCGTCGTCGTACTGCTCGAACAGGTCCTCCTGGATCCAGTCCGCGAGGCCGGAGACACCCACGCCGAGCAGCCGCACCCCGGCCGAGGTGTCCACCTCCGCGAGCAGGCTGCGGGCGGTGCGCGCCACGACCCGGGTGCTGTCGGTCGGTGCGGGCAGGGTGGCCGAACGGGTGTGCGTGGTGAAGTCGTGCAGCCGGATCTTGACGGTGATCGTGCGACCGGACAGGCGCGCCTTGCGCAGCCGTGCGGTCACCTTCGCCGCCTGCCTGTCGAGGAGGCCGTCGAGCAGCCGCTTGTCGACGAGGTCGGTGTCGTAGGTGTCCTCCGCGCTCACCGACTTCGCCTCCCGCTCGGCCACCACGGGACGGTCGTCCTCGGCTCGCGCCAGGTGGAACAGCGACGTGCCGTGCGCCTGGCCGACAAGCCTGACCAGCTCGTCGGCGGACACCCGCTCGAGGTCGGCGACGGTGTGCACGCCCACCCGGCGGAGCCGCTCGGCGGTCGCCGGGCCGACGCCCGGGATCACCCCGACCTTCATCGGACGGAGCAGGTCGCGCTCCGTGCCGGGCGGGACGACGACCAGGCCGTCGGGCTTGTCGAGGTCGCTGGCGATCTTGGCCACCAGCTTGGAGGTGGCCACGCCGACGGAGCCGCACAGGCCGCCGGTCACCTCGCGGACGCCGTCCTTCAACCGCTGTGCCACGGCGGTCACCCCGTCGACGCTCAGGTCGTCGAGACCGGCGGCGGCCAGGTCCACGAAGGCCTCGTCCAGCGAGAGCGGCTCCACCAGCGGCGACAGCTCCCGGAGCAGCTTCATCACCGCCACGCTGCTCGCCCGGTAGGCCTCGAAGCGGCCCGTCAGGAACGCAGCGTTCGGGCAGCGC
This sequence comes from Nocardioides sp., assembly GCA_051960495.1. Classification (GTDB taxonomy): domain Bacteria; phylum Actinomycetota; class Actinomycetes; order Propionibacteriales; family Nocardioidaceae; genus Nocardioides_B. The sequence goes on from JBQCEF010000254.1 coordinate 4,917, forward strand.
GAGCGTGCCTCGGCCGTCGACATCGCCGAGCGCACGCCGAACGCGCGGGCCTCGTAGGACGCGGTGGCGACGACGCCGCGTCCGCCGACCCCGCCCACCACCACCGGCTTGCCACGCAGGGACGGCTTGTCGCGCTGCTCGACGGCGGCGAAGAAGGCGTCCAGGTCGACGTGCAGGATCGTCGGGTCGGAACGCACCTGGACATCATGCCTTCCAGGCCTGACGGTTCCGGCGCAGGCCGGATCCTGTCCCCAGAGCGTCGTACGGCGTGCCTGTCCACACCTGGCGACCGCCCGGTTCCGGGCGGGCCCGGTCCGGCCGAGAGTCGGGTCCATGACCGACACCAGCCCCCACCCCGAGACCCCCTCCACCGGCAGCCCTGCGCGATCGGCGCCACGGACCCTCCGGCTCAAGCACCCCGCCGACCTGCTCGCCGCGGTCCCGGGGTTGCTCGGCTTCCACCCGGAGGACTCCGTCGTGCTCGTCACCGTCGGTGGCGCCGGCACGCCCTTCCACGCCCGGGTGGACCTACCGGAGGGGCTCGACGACGTCGACACGGTCGCCGACGAGCTCGTCCCGGTCGCAGCCCATGCGGGCGTCACCCGGGTCGCGCTCGTGCTCTACACCGACGACGCCGCGATCGCACGCCTCGTCCTGGAGACGTTCGACCGGCGGCTCGCCGCCCACGGCGTCGCGATCGTCGTCGCTCTCCGGGCCGACGGTCGGCACTGGTTCCTCCTCGCCGACGACCGCGGCAGGGGCCGGCCCGACCTCGGCGTGCCCTACGACCTCTCGACCCACCCGCTCACCGTGGAGGCGGTCGTCGAGGGCCGCGTGGTGCACGCCAGCCGCGAGGCCCTGCGTGACTCCCTCGTCGGCAGCGACCCGGACGAGATCGAGCGCGTCGCCGCCGCGGTGGAGGTGGCGATCGTGCGGCTGCAGGGGGTCGCGGAGCCGCCGGGCGGTTCCGGCCGGCCCGGTCCGGCGCGCGAACACCTCGTCAACGAGGGCCGCTGGGTGCAGCACCGGGTGCGTCGCTTCCTGGCGGAGGGGGTCCGACTCGACACCCATGACGTCGGCCGCCTGCTGGTGGCGATGATCTCGATCGACGTCCGTGACGTCGCCTGGTCGGAGATGCGCCGCGACAACGCCTCGGCGCACGTCGACCTGTGGCGTGACGTCGTGCGGCGCAGCCCGCTCGAGGCGCTGGCACCTGCGGCCGCGCTGCTGGCCTTCGCGGCCTGGCTCACCGGCGACGGTGCGCTCGCCTGGTGCGCGGTGGACCGTTGCCAGGAGGCCGAACCCGGCTACGGACTGGCCGGCCTCGTCTCGCAGGCGCTCGCGGGGGCGGTGCCCCCAACGGCGTGGTCACCGTTCCCGCCCGAGCACCTCACGCTGTTCGCCCGGGGGTGACGACTCGCCGTCCGAGCAGGGATCATCGTCTATCCCTGTGTTGACGCGGCACCCTAGGCTTCCGCCATGGGTGAACAGGTGAAGCAGCAGGAGTTCTCGCGCGAGGACCGCACCCGGTACCGCGAGAAGGTCCGGCGCTGCCTCGACGTGTTCGCCCGGATGCTGCGCGAGTCGCGCTTCGACGCGGACTACCCGATGACCGGGCTCGAGATCGAGCTCAACCTCGTCGACGACGCGGGCGACCCGGCGTTGAAGAACCGCGAGGCGCTCGAGGCGATCGCCGACCCGGACTTCGTCACCGAGCTCGGTCAGTTCAACCTCGAGATCAACGTGCCGCCCAAGCAGCTCAAGGACCGCGGCTTCACCGAGTTCGAGGAGGGCGTGCGCGCCAGCCTCAACCACGCCGAGGACAAGGCCGCCGAGGTCGGCGCCCACATGGTGATGATCGGCATCCTGCCCACCCTCGCCGCCGGCCACATGAGCCCGGACTCGCTGAGCGCGAACCCGCGCTACCAGCTGCTCAGCGACCAGATCCTCGCCGCGCGCGGTGAGGACATCGTGATCGACATCGGGGGGCCGGAGCGACTGCGCACCACCGCGGACTCGATCGTCCCGGAGGCAGCCTGCACCAGCACCCAGCTGCACATCCAGGTCAGCCCGGACGACTTCCCGGCCTACTGGAACGCCTCCCAGGCCGTGGCCGGCGTGCAGCTCGCGCTCGGCGCGAACTCGCCGTTCCTGCTCGGCCGCGAGCTGTGGCGAGAGACCCGGATCGCGCTGTTCGAGCAGGCCACCGACACCCGCAGCGAGGAGCTCAAGGCCCAGGGGGTCCGGCCCCGGGTGTGGTTCGGCGAGCGCTGGATCACCTCGATCTTCGACCTGTTCGAGGAGAACGTCCGCTACTTCCCGGCGCTGCTGCCGATCCTCGAGGACGAGGACCCCATCGAGCAGCTCGAGGAGGGACGCACCCCGAACCTGTCGGAGCTGCGGCTGCACAACGGCACGATCTACCGCTGGAACCGACCGGTGTACGACGTGGTCCAGGGCACCCCCCACCTCCGGGTGGAGAACCGGGTCCTGCCCTCCGGCCCGACCGTCGTCGACACGATGGCCAACGCGGCCTTCTACTTCGGCCTGGTGCGCACCCTGGCCGAGCACGAGCGGCCGCTGTGGTCGCAGATGTCCTTCAGCGCGGCCGAGGAGAACTTCCACGTCGCCGCGCGGCAGGGGATCGAGGCCCACCTGTACTGGCCGGGACTGGGCCAGGTGCCGGCGACCGAGCTCGTGCTGCGCCGGTTGCTCCCGATGGCCCGCGCCGGCCTGGAGGCCTGGGACGTCGCACCGGAGGAGAGCGACCGGCTGCTCGGCGTGATCGAGCAGCGGTGCCTGGCCGGTCAGAACGGCGCGTCCTGGTTCGTGGACCACTTCCACCAGCGCGCCGGCGACGGGGACAAGGACCGGCTCGACGCGCTGCGGGCGACGCTCAACGAGTACCGCGCGCACATGCACTCCAACGAGCCCGTGCACACCTGGGACTGACTACCGGCTGCTCTTCTGCAGCAGGATCTCGCGTTCGACGGGCACGAAGCCGAGCGCCTCGTTGATCGTCCGCATCCACACGTTCTGGTCGTCGCTGCTGGTCCGGACCCGCGCGGCGCCCCCGTGTGCGCGAGCGGCGTGCAAGCTCGCGACCTTGACCGCGCGGCCGAGGCCACGGCCGCGGTGCTCGGCGAGGACCACGGTCCCCTCGATCTGAGCAGGACGTGCGGGGTCGGCCGGCACGACCAGGCAGGTCCAGGCCACGACGGCACCCCGGTGTTCGAACGCCACCGACTCGATCGCCGTCCGGCCCTGCTGTCGCCACAGGTCGATCTCGGCCTGGTACTCCCGCGGTGAGACCGGTGTCGGTTGCCAACCCAGCTCGCCGTGCGGTGCTTCAGCGTCGACCAGGCCCTTGAGCACGCCGACCTCGCCGCGAACTTCCTCGGGCACCCCGTCCACGTAGGTGGACACGGTGTAGCCGGTGGGGGCGCTCTCCGCGGGGACCTCGGCGGCCAGGTCGAGCTCGACGACCGTCTCGCTGGTCGCCGGGGCGTAGCCCAGGGGCTGCGCGAAGTTCCCGACCAGGTCATCGAGCTGCTGGGCGGTGGGCCGGTAGGCGCTTGCGACGAACCGAGCCACACGGTCCAGCTCCGGCTCTTCGAGCGTGCGCACCAGCCGGGTGCCGACACCGCGACGTTGGTGACGCGGTGAGACGGCGACGTTAACCCAGGCGGTGTCGGGGGTGTCGTGGGCGATCGCACAGCTCGCGAAGCCGATCAGGCTGCCGGCCTCGTACGCGCCGAACAGGCGGTGGGTCCAGGCGTGGTCCGCCTGCCACGCCGCGATCCGTCCGGACTCCCCGAGCGGCTCCCAGCCCGGTCGGGTCTGCCGCGTCGCGTCGCACTCCACCTCATAGGCGTCGGCCAGTGCCGAGCGGTCGCCGAGGTAGATCGCCTTGATGTCGAGGTCAGCCATCACAACCGCAGTCTCTTCCAGGTGCGGCTCTCCCCGGTCCGGACACGCCGCCAGCCGTAGCGAGTGATGGCGTAGAAGTCGTCGAGCGCGCGGTCGTGCATCGCGAAGGCCGCGCCGGCCGCCGCCAGCCAGGCCAGGTCGTCGTCGTGCTGCTCCGGGGTGCCGGGGCGGACGAGCCAGGCGTCGCGCTGCTCGGGGTCGGTCTGCTCGAGGAGCTCGGACACCACGTCGACGCGCAGGCCGGGGTCGAGTCCTGGCAGGTCGCGGCGTCGTACG
>JBQCEF010000255.1:0-8799 GCA_051960495.1 Nocardioides sp.
CACAACTTCGTCGCCAACGGCGTGCCGGTCCACAACAGCATCGAGCAGGATGCGGACATGGTGATCCTGCTGCACCGGGAGGACGCCTACGAGAAGGAGTCCACCCGGCCCGGCGAGGCGGACCTGATCGTGGCCAAGCACCGCAACGGCCCGACCCGCGACGTCATCGTGGCCTTCCAGGGTCACTACTCCCGCTTCGTGGACATGGCCCACGGCTGAGTGCGACTTCCGGCTACAGACGGGATCTTCGCGGTCCATGCCATCTTGACGCTGTGGACACCGCCGCAACATCCGGATCTAGCCGCTGAGCGCATGCGTCACAGGTCGAGGAGCGCCTCCGCCCACCAGGTCGGCGGCGTTGGCAGTGGGTCGAGTTCGGGGCTGGTCTGCGAGGGTCCATGGACCGGCGGAGCATCGTCATTCACCTTGGCCTGCCGGGCGACCACCGCGTCGCTCGTGACGTCGAAGACCGTGAAGTCCTGGCTCACCGTGACCGGCCCGCCGTAGTGGGCACCCACCTCGTCGAAGACGCTGTCCACGCCTGGTGTCACGTCGAGGTGCCACAGCGCACCCATGCGGGGCTTCGTCAGGTCGAGGATCTTGCCCATCTGGTCGGGGATCGTGTGGGCGCTTCGGGTGACGTTCAGTGCCGCCTCCAACGGGAGTCCCGCGGCGCGTGCCAGGACCGCGGGCGACTGGAAGCACTCGTGGATCAGCAGATCCGCGCCCGCAGCGGCGTCTACTACGTATCGGCACGGGCGGGTGTCTCCGGAGAAGACGACCTTGAGCCCGGCGTAGGTGACGGAGTATCCGAGCGCACCGCTGAGCCCGTGAATGGCGGGGAAGCACGAAACGGTGACCCCGTTGCGCTCGTAGACGGTCTCTGGGCGGTCGAAGGGGATCTCGTGGCCCACCATCGCAGAGCCGGTGGACGGACGGACTCCACGGACCGAGGCGGTGTCCCAGGCCATCGCCTTACCCATGTGCTCGACAAAGGCGGCCAGACCCAAGTCCGGGTCCTCGCTCGCCCCGCCCCAGATCTCGACCGGGTCGACCCGTCCGACCTTCGCCATACTGCCGAGCAGGCCCGGGATATCGCCGATGTGATCGGCGTGCAAGTGCGACAAGAAGACCTTCGTCGTGGACTCCAATGGCAGCGACAGCGCGTTGAAGTTCGCCAGCGACCCCGAGCCGAGGTCGAAGAAGAAGAAGTCCCGCTCCGGGTTGCCCACCTCGATCAGGAGCGACCCTGACGCCTGACTCCGTCGGATCCACGGATCTCCGCTCCCGAGCACTGTCACGCGGATCTCATCGGTGGCCAGTTCTTCGGTGCCAGGAACGAACACCTGCGGGCGCACCTGGTCGGGATCCCCAACTACCGGGGTGGTGGTCAAGGCCTGGGTTCCGCCCAGGTGAGCCAGCGCGGGCATCACGGATGCAGTCATCAGTTCATCTCCCGATCTCCGAGACGGTCTCTGCGATCAACGATCGCTGCTCCTTTGGCGCGCACGGAAGGGTCCTTCGGTCCCCGCTGCCGGAGGACTGAGCAGGTCGCCCAACATCCGCTCATGGCGCGATCGGGGCGGAAAGGTCCGCGTGGGCCCCAACGGTCGGGCCAGGTGAAGATGGGACGTAGTGGCCCCACCTCGACCTTGGGGCCAGCGTGGTTCCATCCCATCTGTGTGCGGAAATCGCACTGACGCCCAGGGTGAGATGGACGGGGCGACGCCGCCGGGCTGAGATCGCGGCGTGAGCATCAGCCCCGCCACTTACAACGTATAGCGGAGTGGGGGTCTTGCGGCAAGGCCCCGTCAGCGAGGCAGAATCCCGGTCCCTCGTCCCCACCTCCGGAGCTGCACCTTGACCTCGTCTGCCTTTGCCCTGCCCGCCCACCTCGCCGCCAAGGCCGACCCGGCCCTGGTCGCCGACGACGAGCGGCACTTCGAAGCGCTCGAGCGGAGCCTCGAGGAGTCGATCGCCGAGCTGTCGGACCGGCTCGACGCGCAGCGCAAGACGCACGGGGACACGGGCCAGGAGGCGATGGACCGCGACCTGGAGGTCTACCGCCTCTCGGGGCGGCTCCGCGCGCTGCGCCGCTTCACGCTGGACCTGTGCCTGGGTCGCATCGTCGCCGCGGGCGACTCCACGCCGGTCTACATCGGGCGGCTGGGTCTCACCGACAACGACGGCCGCCGCCTCCTGATCGACTGGCGCTCCCCGGCCGCCGAGCCGTTCTTCGCCGCCACCCACGGCAACCCGATGGGTCTGGTGAGCCGTCGGCGCTACCGCTGGACCGGTGGCCGGGTCAGCGACTACTGGGACGAGGTGTTCGCCCCCGACGGGCTCGAGGGGCACGCCGCGCTCGACGACCAGTCCGCGTTCATCGCCAGCCTGGGCAGCAGCCGGTCGGCACGGATGCGTGACGTCCTGGGCACGATCCAGGCCGACCAGGACGCCATCATCCGCGCCGGCTCGCGGGGCGCCCTGGTCGTCGACGGCGGACCCGGCACCGGGAAGACCGTCGTGGCGCTGCACCGCGCCGCCTACCTGCTCTACGCCGATCCGCGGTTGGGTCACCACCGAGGAGGCGTGCTGGTCGTCGGACCGCACCAGCCCTACCTCAGCTACGTCGACGACGTGCTGCCGAGCCTGGGGGAGGAGGGCGTCCAGACGTGCACCCTGCGCGACCTGCTCCCCGAGGGCGCGGATGCGCGCCCCGAGACCGACGCCCGGGTCGCACGCCTCAAGTCGAGCGTGGCGATGGTCGCAGCGATCGAGCCGGCCGTCAGGTTCTACGAGGCGCCACCGACCGCGGGCATGCTCGTGGAGATGCAGTGGTCGGACATCTGGCTCAGCAGCGACGACTGGGACGAGGCTTTCGAGGCGGCGGATCCCGGCACGCCGCACAACGAGGCGCGCGAGGAGATCCGGGAAGCACTCCTCGACGCGCTCGTCGACAAGTCCGAGGGCACCAAGGTGCCGGCCGACGTCCTCCGCAAGGCCCTCCGTCAGCACGAGGAGCTGAACGACGCGCTCAACCGCGCCTGGCCACTGATCGAGGCGACCGACCTGGTGGGCGACCTCTGGGAGGTGCCGGCCTACCTGCGCCTGTGCGCGCCCTGGCTCGCACCCGACGAGGTCAGCTTGCTGCAGCGCGCCGAGCCCCGCGCCTGGACCGAGGCCGACCTGCCGCTGCTCGACGCGGCGCGCGACCGCCTCGGCGACCCCGGCGCGGCACGCCGCAAGCAACAGCAGCAGGCGAAGCTGGCCGCCGAGTGGAAGGAGATGAATCAGGTCGTGGAACACCTCATCGCCACCGACGACTCGGAGATGCGGGTGATGTCGATGCTGCGCGGGGCCGATCTGCAGTACGTCCTCCTCGACGAGGCGGCCGACTCCGGCGCCGGACCGGACCAGCTCGCTGGGCCGTTCGCCCACATCGTCGTCGACGAGGCCCAGGAGCTGACCGACGCCGAGTGGCAGATGCTCCTGCGGCGCTGCCCCTCGCGCAGTCTCACCGTCGTCGGTGACCGGGCGCAGGCCCGGCACGGGTTCACCGAGACGTGGCAGCAGCGGCTGGAGCGCAACGGCCTCGAGCACGTGCGCCTGGCGGGTCTGACCGTCAACTACCGCACCCCCGCGGAGGTGATGGCTGCCGCCGAGCCAGTGATCCGCGCGGTGCTGCCCGACGCGAACGTGCCGACGTCGATCCGCAGCGGTGGCTTGCCCGTCGTCCACGGGCCGGCATCGGACCTGGGGCCGCTCCTCGAGAGCTGGCTGGCGACCCACGCCGAAGGCACCGCCTGCGTCGTCGGGGCCACGGCTCCGTCTACGTCCTCGCGCGTCCGGTCACTGCGCCCCGAGCACGTCAAGGGACTCGAGTTCGACCTGGTGGTGCTTGTCGACCCGGAGTCGTTCGGAACGGGCATCGAGGGCGCCGTCGACCGCTACGTCGCGATGACGCGGGCGACCTCCCAGCTGGTCGTGCTCACCAGTGACCCGGTGTGACGCGGGTCGCACGAAGGCTGAGTATCAGTACGGATCCGCCGGCCGGCGTCGCGGCGCCATCCTCGATGGCATGACCACTTCACCGAGCACCTCGAAGACCACGACCGCCTTCTACGCCCAAGCCGCGCTCTCGTTCGCCGTCGCGATCACCGCCGTGTCCTTCGGCATCTACTACCTGCCGGTCGACGCCTGGATCCGTGCGTTCCTCATCGTCGCGTCCTTGTTCCTCGTGACGTCGTCGTTCACGCTGGCCAAGGTGATCCGCGACGCCCAGGAGACCTCGGAGACGGAGCGCCTGGACCTGGCCCGCATCGAGCGCCTCCTGGCCGAGCGGGACGAGCGTCGTGCGGCCGCCTGACGGCGTCGGTTTGAACTACATACCCCAGGGGGTATAGTTTTGGACGCAAGCCACCGACCCGAAGGGAACCCCTCACGACATGTGCCGTCAGGTGAAGTGCCGTCAGTGCTCGAAGACGACGTGGGCCGGTTGCGGCCAGCACGTCAACCAAGTGATGGCCGGCGTGCCGTCCGCGCAGCGCTGCTCCTGCAGCTCCGACACCTCCGCCACCTCCGGCGGGTTCTGGGGCAAGTTCCTCGGTCGCTGACCGAGACTGCGCCACCCACGAGCGAGCACCCCGCCTCCCCCCGGGCGGGGTGCTTCTTCGTGTCCCCGCCCGGCGGCCGGTCGGTCAGTCGGCTGACGAAGCGGGACCGGGAGCCCCGTCGTCCTCGTCCAAGACGACCCTCGCGACGATCATCGGGTGGTCGCTGGTGCGGTTCACGAACGGTCCGTCGTCGCGGAAGTAGCCGGTGAAGGTCACCATGTCGGACCCGAAGATCCAGTCGACGTTCATGGGCGAGGGGGGCCGGCAGGCCCCGGCGACGTTGCTCCCGCCGTTGGCGGCGACCATCGCAGCGCCCCCGGTCATCGGGCAGAACACCTTCTCGCGCTCGTTCATGTCGCCGGTGATGAACACCGGGTAGCCGGTCTCGCTGCGGAGCCGGTTCGCCAGCGCCACCTCCAGCGCGGCGGCACGGGCCCGCCACCGGTCGTTGTTGCCGGTGTTCGGGTTCGTGGCGGGGTTGTGGAAGTTGGCGAACCAGGCGTAGCGCCCGGACACGTTGTGCCGGAGCAGCACGTAAGGCATCGGCCGCGTCCGTCCGCCGAAGTAGGGGATGGGCGTCGTGTACTTCTCGACGGCCGTCCACTCCGACGTACGCCAGGCCAGCGAGTTCTCGTTGCCCAGCCGGCCCGCGGCCGTCCCCGGCCAGAAGTCGTACGTCGCACCCGCGACCCGGGCGAGCTCCTGGTACTGGTCGAGCTGGAGCTCCTGCAGGCCGACGACGTCGACCCCGTGGTGGGCCAGCAGCTGCGCCGCCTGCCGGATCCGGACCCGCCCCGGCGCCATGCCATCACGCCGGCCGCTGGTGTGGCTGCTCCCGAGCACGTTGAAGGAGCTGATCACGAACTCGGCCGTGGGCAGCGGCGCCGGCTCCTTGTCCTTCCTCTTGTGCTTCGGCTTCTTCGGCACCGGCTTCGGCTTCAGCACGACCGGCCGCGCCTCACGCCATACCGGTGGAGCGCTCGCCGCCGCTGCCTCGCCGGCGGCCTCGTCGGGCGCTCGGGGGGCGCTCAGCAAGGCGGCCCGGGCGATGTCACCGGCGGCGAGACGTTCCGGACCGGTGCCGGAGTGCGGCGAGAACAGCACGCCGAGGGACACCACGAGCGCCGTGACCAGGGCGGCGGCCACGACCAGGCTCAGGCGCCTCGGCGTCGGTATCACCGATTCACGATATCCCGCGGCCGGGGTGCAGAAACCGCGAACGGTCCACGGTGCAGACCACCGGCGGACACGGCACTTTGACGCGGCAGTGGCTCAGATGGTGCGATCGCACCCGTGAGACGCCTGCGCACCCTGGCCGCCGTGCTGGTCCTCGTCACTGCCACTGGCTGCACGGGCGAGGAGGGGGAGCAGCCGGACGACGCCGCGCAGACCCTGGCCGACGCGCTCACGCGCGGGCGCCCGGCGGCGGCGCGCTACGTGGACGCGAACGACCGCGATGCCCAGCGCTGGTGGTCCCGGGCCACCGAGGGGATGCACGACTCGCCTGTCCAGGTGGCCGTCGACAGCGTCACCGAGAGCGAGGACGGCGACTCCGCCACCGCGAGGCTCGCCTACACCTGGAAGCTCGCCGGTTCCGACGCGAGCTGGTCGAGCGACGCCACCGCCCACCTGGTCCGCGGCGACGACGGCCTGTGGCGGGTCCGCCTGGAGCCGGCGCTGCTCGGGTTGCGCAAGGGCGAGCGGCTGGGTTTGGTCACCGAGGCGGCTCCCCGGGCACCGATCCTCGGCGCGGGCGGGGTCCCGATCGTCACCGACCGGCCCGTGCTCCGGTTCGGGATCGACAAGACCAAGGTGGCGCCGGAGGACCAGCCGACCTCAGCGCGGGCGCTCGCTCGCGTCGTCGACGTGGACGCAGACTCCTTCCTGGCGCGCGTGCGAGCCGCCGGCGAGAAGGCGTTCGTCGAGGCGATCGTGCTGCGCAAGCAGGATGCCCGGTCGGCCGAGGCGGGGCTCGACGGCATCGACGGCGCGGTCGCCCTGCCCGACACGCTGCCGCTGGCCCCGACCCGGGAGTTCGCGCGGCCGATCCTCGGCACCGTCGGCGCGGTGACCGCCGAGATCGTCAAGGAGTCCGACGGCGCCTACCAGCCCGGTGACGAGGCCGGTCTCAGCGGCCTGCAGCAGCGGTACGACGAGCGCCTGCGCGGCACACCCGCGCTGGTCGTCCGCGCCGTCCCACGTTCAGGGGAGCCGCGCGTGCTGCACCGGGTCGACGCGGTCCCCGGCGAGCCGCTGCGCACCACCTTGGACCTCGACCTGCAGCAGTCCGCCGAGCGGATCCTCGCCGGGGTCGGACCGGCCAGCGCCATCGTCGCGCTGCGGCCCTCCACCGGCGACATCCTGGCCGCGGCGAGCGGTCCGGGCTCGGCGGGCTACTCCACCGCGACGCTCGGGCAGTACGCACCGGGGTCGACGTTCAAGATCGTCAGCAGCCTGGCGCTGCTCCGGGCCGGGCTGACCCCCGCGAGCACGGTCAGCTGTCCCGCGACCACCGTCGTCGACGGCAAGACGTTCAAGAACTACGACGACTACCCCGCGGGCGGCCTCGGCCGGATCACGCTGCGCGAGGCGGTCGCCAACTCGTGCAACACCGCGTTCATCACCGAGCGCGACCGGGTCGACGATCTCGCGTCCGCGGCGGCGACGCTCGGGCTGGGGGTCGACCACGACCTCGGGTTCCCGATCTTCCTCGGGTCGGTCCCGGCGCCCGCCAACGAGACCGGCCGGGCCGCCTCGCTCATCGGCCAGGGCCAGGTGCTGGCTTCCCCGGTGGCGATGGCCGCGGTGATCGGCTCGGTCGTGAACGGGTCCACCGTCGTACCCCGGCTGCTCCCGGACCAGGAGGTCGCGGCGACCGACGTGCCCGAGCCGCTGTCGACGTCGGAGGCAGGCACCCTGCGCGGGCTGCTGCGCGCCGTGGTCACCGACGGGAGCGGCCGCGCGCTCGCCGACGTGCCGGGCCCGCCCGTGATCGCCAAGACCGGCACCGCCGAGTTCGGCGACGAGGAGCCGCTGCAGACGCACGCCTGGATGGTCGCGGGCCAGGGCGACCTCGCCGTCGCGGTCTTCGTCGACGTCGGCGACTCCGGCTCGGGCACCGCCGGCCCGCTGCTCGAGCAGCTGCTGCGGGCCGCGCGCTGACGCCGACGGGCCTTGTCCGGTGCACCCGCCGGCGTCAGGATGACGTCATGCCCGACATCGACCTCGCCGCCGCGACCGAGCAACGCGCGCGGTTGCGCGAACGGTGGCTGCGTCCCCCCGGGGAGCGGTCCGCCACCATCGCCCGCGGCCTGCACCACACCGCGCTGGTCTCCGGGGACGTGGAGCGGACGATCCGCTTCTACCAGGACGTCGTCGGCTTCCCGCTCACCGAGCTGGTCGAGAACCGCGACTACCCGGGCTCGTCGCACTTCTTCTTCGACATCGGCAACGGCAACCTGCTGGCGTTCTTCGACTTCCCGGGCCTGGACCTGGGTCCCTACGCCGAGGTGCTCGGCGGGCTGCACCACATCGCGATCTCCGTCGACCCCGAGCACTGGGAGGCGGCCGTCGCGCGGCTGACGGAGGCGGGGGTGGCCCACGAGGTGCACAGCGAGGTCTCGGTCTACTTCACCGACCCCGACGGCGCCAGGATCGAGCTGATCGCCGACCCGCTCGGTGAGATGTACGGCGCGCGGGTGCTGTGAACGAGCGGCCGCCGGAGCGCAACGTCCTCGGGGGCGATCTCGAGGAGTGCGGGACCGACCCGGTGACGGGGTTCTACCGGGACGGCTGCTGCAGCAGCGGACCGGAGGACGTCGGCAGCCACACGGTGTGCGCGGTGGTCACCGCGGAGTTCCTCGACCACCAGCGCTCGGTCGGCAACGACCTGTCGACACCGCGCCCCGAGTGGTCGTTCCCGGGGCTGCGCCCGGGCGACCGCTGGTGCGTGGTCGCCGTCCGGTGGCTGCAGGCCTACCAGGACGGCGTGGCGGCGCCGGTCGTGCTGGCGTCGACCAACGAGCGCGCGCTCGACGTGATCCCGATGCGCCTGCTCGTCGAGCACGCCGTCGACGTACCGGCCGACCCGGGCTCGCTCGCGGACGAGCCGGAGACGTGAAACGGGGTGGGAGGAGAGACACACCCAAGAAAGGGTGGTAAACCCCCTTTTTATTGTTATAGTGTG
>JBQCEF010000256.1:0-6141 GCA_051960495.1 Nocardioides sp.
ACGTTCCCGCGGGGCTGCCCGGTGCCGCACCGGGCCGGGTAGCTGCCGCTCCTGACGCGCAGAGGCGCCGCCCCCATGCGGGGACGGCGCCTCGGGCGTCGACGCGGGACCGGTCGGTCAGAGGCCCGCCAGCGTCTCGTTGAGCGTCTTCGACGGCCGCATCACGGCGGACGCCTTCTCCGGGTCCGGCTGGTAGTAGCCGCCGATGTCGACCGGCGAGCCCTGCACCTCGAGCAGCTCGGCCACGATCGCGTCCTCGTGGTCGGCGAGCGACTGGGCGACCTGGGTGAACTTCCCGGCCAGCTCGGAGTCGTCGGTCTGCTTCGCGAGCTCCTGCGCCCAGTAGAGCGCGAGGTAGTAGTGGCTGCCGCGGTTGTCGATCTCGCCCGCCTTGCGGCTCGGCGACTTGTTCTCGTTGAGGAAAGTGCCGGTCGCCCGGTCGAGGGTGTCGGCGAGGACCTGCGCCTTGGGGTTGCCAGTCGTCTGGGCCAGGTGCTCGAGGCTGACCGCCAGCGCGAGGAACTCCCCGAGGCTGTCCCAGCGCAGGTGGTTCTCCTTGACGAGCTGCTGCACGTGCTTGGGTGCCGAGCCGCCGGCACCGGTCTCGAACAGGCCGCCACCGTTGATCAGCGGCACGACCGAGAGCATCTTGGCGCTGGTGCCGAGCTCGAGGATCGGGAACAGGTCGGTGAGGTAGTCGCGCAGCACGTTGCCGGTCACCGAGATGGTGTCCTCGCCCTTGCGGATCCGCTCGAGGGAGAACGCGATCGCGTCGACCGGGGACATGATCCGGATGTCGAGGCCGTCGGTCTCGTGCTCCGGGAGGTACTCGTTGACCTTGGCGATCAGGTTGGCGTCGTGGGCGCGGTTCTCGTCGAGCCAGAACACCGCCGGGACGCCGGTGGCGCGGGCGCGGGTGAAGGCGAGCTTGACCCAGTCGCGGACCGGCACGTCCTTGGTCTGGCACATCCGCCAGATGTCACCGGCGCTCACGGTGTGCTCGAGGACCACGTCGCCGTTGCCGTCGACGACGCGCACCGTGCCGGTGGTGGGGATCTCGAAGGTCTTGTCGTGGCTGCCGTACTCCTCGGCGGCCTGCGCCATCAGGCCGACGTTGGAGACCGAGCCCATCGTCGACGGGTCGTAGGCGCCGTGGGCGCGGCAGTCGTCGATGACGACCTGGTAGATCCCGGCGTAGCTGCTGTCGGGGATGACCGCGAGGGTGTCCGCCTCGTTGCCGTCCGGTCCCCACATGTGGCCGGAGGTCCGGATCATCGCCGGCATCGACGCGTCGACGATGACGTCGCTGGGGACGTGCAGGTTGGTGATGCCGCGGTCGGAGTCGACCATCGCCAGTGCGGGCCCGGCGTCGAGGCCGGCCTGGACGGCGGCCTTGATCTCGTCGCCCTCCGGGAGCGACTCGGCACCCTTGAGGATCGCCCCGAGGCCGTCGTTGGGGCTGAGCCCCGCCGCCGCGAGCTTGTCGCCGTACTGGGCGAACAGGTCGGGCAGGAACGCGCGTACGACGTGGCCGAAGATGATCGGGTCCGAGACCTTCATCATCGTGGCCTTGAGGTGCACCGAGAACAGCACGTCCTCCGCCTTGGCGCGCGCGACCTGCTCGGTGAGGAACTCGCGGAGCGCCGCGACGCGCATCACCGTGGCGTCGACGACCTCGCCCTCGAGGACCGGGACGGACTCGCGGAGCACCGTGGTGCTGCCGTCGTCACCGGCGAGCTCGATGCGCAGCGAGCCCTCCTTCTCGATCACGGCGGACCTCTCGTTCGAGCAGAAGTCGTCGGCGGTCATGTGCGCGACGTTGGTCTTGGAGTCCGGGGACCACGCCCCCATCGAGTGCGGGTGGGCCTTCGCGTAGTTCTTCACCGACGCCGGCGCGCGGCGGTCGGAGTTGCCCTCGCGCAGCACCGGGTTGACCGCGCTGCCCTTGACCTTGTCGTAGCGCGCCCGGACGTCACGGTCCTCGTCGGTCTGCGGGTCGTCGGGGTAGGGCGGGAGGTCGTAGCCGTGCTCCTGCAGCTCGGCGATCGCGGCCTTGAGCTGCGGGATCGAGGCGCTGATGTTGGGCAGCTTGATGATGTTGGCCTCGGGCTTGGTCGCCAGCTCGCCGAGCTCTGCGAGTGCATCGGCCACGCGCCGGTCCTCCGGGAGCCGGTCGGCGAACTGCGCCAGGATCCGGCCCGAGAGCGAGATGTCGCGGGTCTCGACGGCCACCCCCGCGGCACCGGCGTACGCCTCGATCACGGGGAGCAGGGAGTACGTCGCCAGGGCGGGCGCCTCGTCGGTGTGGGTGTAGATGATCCGCGAGGAATCGGGGGTCGAGGATGCAGGGGAGGTCGCGCTGGGGTCCGTCACCGAAGCTCCGTTCGAGTCGAAAAGTTTCTTGACGTCAAGATATCTTACGAGGTCCCGAAGGGCCAGCGCCCCCATCCTGCCTCGCGGGGCACAGGGGCGCGAGGCCTCGCTCCGGCCGACGCGTGAGCCGCCGCCGCTCTGGGCACGATCGGGACCGGGACCGCGCGCGCGGCCCGGGGAGGAGCAGGTCTGTGGGACGCACCGTGCTCGTGACGGGGGCTTCCGGGTTCGTGGGGGGCGCCCTGGCGCGCGCCCTGGACGCCGAGGGGTACGACGTACGGGCGCTGACCCGGAACCCGGAGCGCTACGAGGGCGCCGGCGAGGCCGTCCACGGGGACCTGGCCGACCCGTCGACCCTCGGCAAGGCGTTCAAGGGCGTCGACGCCGCCTACTACCTGGTGCACTCGCTGTCCTCGGCGCACTTCGAGGACGACGACGCCGGGGCCGCGCGTGCCTTCGCGGTCGCCGCGGCCACCGCCGGGGTGCGCCAGATCGTCTACCTCAGCGGCCTCGGGTCCGACGACGACAAGCTCTCCCCGCACCTGCGCTCGCGGCGCGAGGTGGAGGGACTGCTCGAGGGGACCGGGGTCCCGGTGACGGTGCTGCGCGCCGCGATCGTCGTCGGCCACGGCGGGGTGTCCTGGGAGATGACCCGCCGTCTCGCGCGTGCGCTGCCCGCGCTGATGACGCCGCGCTGGGCCTCCACCCGGACCCAGCCGATCTCCCTCGACGACACGGTCGCCTACCTCGTCGGCGTGCTCGGCCAGAAGAACGCGCTGGGGCGCACCTTCGAGATCGGCGGCGCGGAGGTGCTGACCTACGAGCAGATGCTGCGCCGGTGTGCACAGATCCAGAACGGCCGGGGGGTGACCACCGTGCAGCTGCCCGTCCCCGGCAACCCGCTGACCGACGCGCTCACGGCGGAGCTGTCGAGCCGTGGGCTGGCGCTGCTCACCGGCGTCAACCAGGAGACCGCCAAGAACCTGATCGCCTCCATGGGCAACGAGGTGGTGGTGAGCGACCACTCCATCCGCGACGTCGTGCCCCTGGAGCCGATGGGGTACGACGAGATGGTGCGCACCGCCCTGTCCGACCGGCTGCGCGCCGGGGAGCGCCTATGACCTGGCTGCGCGACCAGCTCGCGGTCGCGATCGGCCCGCCCGTCGAGCGCGACCACCGCGAGAGCGACCGGGCGTTCCGGCGACGGCGTGTCGTCGTGGTCGTCACCCTTGTCGTCGGCGCGACCCTGCTGGGGGTGTCGCTGTCGCAGGAGCCGGGCGACCCGATGTTCTACCCGCTGGCGCTCGCGCTCGCCGCGGCCTGGGTAGTGGGGGCGCTGCTGTCCGGTCCGCTGCACATCGGCTGGGTGCGCGGCGAGGACTCGCGGCTCGAACGGCCGGTCGTCCAACCCATCGTCGTGGGCGTCCTCGCGGTCGTGGTGTTCGCCGCCGGCGGGCTCGTCGTGACTCGGATCCCGGCGCTGCAGAGCCTGGTCAACAGCGTGCTCGACCACGCCCGGCAGGGCGACCTGGCGCTGATCCTGCTGGTCACCCTGGTCAACGGCGTCGCCGAGGAGCTGTTCTTCCGGGGCGCGCTGTACGCCGCCATCGGCGTCCGGCACCCGGTGGCGATCTCCACCGCGGTCTACACGCTGACCACCGTCGCCACCGGCAACGCGATGCTCGTGTTCGCGGCCGCCGTGCTCGGCGTGCTCGTCGGCCTCCAGCGGCGGGTCAGCGGCGGCGTGCTGGCCCCGATGCTGACCCACGTCACCTGGTCGACCGGGATGCTGCTGGTGCTGCCGCCGATCATGGGCGCCTGGGCCTGAAACTGGTCCTTTTGGCGGGTTCCTGTCGGGCTCGTGCGGCGTAGCGTCGGCTGCCGAGATCGACGAGAGGGGTCGCCATGGAGCCGCAGACACCGACCACCGCGCAGCGGCTCGCCGCCGAGTTCCTGGGCACGTTCGTCCTCGTCTTCGGCGGCTGCGGGTCGGCGGTCCTCGCCGCCGGGTTCCTGTCGCCCGACGACGTCCACCTCGGGATCGGCTTCGCCGGTGTGGCCCTGGCCTTCGGTCTGACCGTGCTGACCATGGCCTACGCCGTGGGCCACATCTCCGGCGGCCACTTCAACCCGGCGGTGACGCTGGGGCTGGCAGCCTCGGGGCGGTTCGCGTGGCGCGACACCTGGGCCTACATCGCGACCCAGGTGGCGGCTGCCGTGGTCGCAGCCACCGTGCTGTTCATCGTGGCGTCGGGCGTCGACGGCTTCTCCGCGTCGGAGTCGGGCTTCGCCACCAACGGGTACGGCGACCGCTCCCCCGGCGGCTACGGCGTCGTGAGCGCGCTGGTCATCGAGGTGGTGCTGACCGCGGTGTTCCTCTACGTGATCCTCGGGGTCACCGACACCCGGGCACCGAAGGGTTTCGCCCCCATCGCGATCGGGCTCGCGCTCACCCTGATCCACCTCGTCAGCATCCCGGTGACCAACACCTCGGTGAACCCGGCGCGCTCGATCGGGCCGGCGCTGTTCGTCGGAGGGGACGCGACCGTGCAGCTGTGGTTGTTCATCGTGGCGCCGGTCGCGGGCGCCCTGGCGGCGGGATTCTCCTACCGGGCGCTCTTCGGCGAAGGCGGCCCGGCCGCGCCGCTCGAGGTGGCGACGCAGGGCTGATCACGGGTCGTCGACGGGTCCGCTGCCCGTCGTACCCGCGACGGCGTGCGCTCGCTCACGCTGCTAGCGTCACGTTCATCCGCTTCGAGTACCGAGGAGTCGTCGTGAGCAACCCCCCCGTCAAGGTCGCCGTCACCGGTGCCGCCGGCCAGATCGGCTACAGCCTGCTGTTCCGCATCGCCAGCGGGGCGCTGCTGGGTCCGGACACCCCCGTGCAGCTGCAGCTGCTCGAGATCACGCCTGCGCTCAAGGCGCTGGAGGGCGTGGTCATGGAGCTCGACGACTGCGCGTTCCCGACGCTCGCCGGGGTGGAGATCGGCGACGACGCCAACAAGATCTTCGACGGCGCCAACCTGGCCCTGCTCGTCGGCGCCCGGCCCCGCACCAAGGGCATGGAGCGCGGTGACCTGCTCGAGGCCAACGGCGCCATCTTCACCACGCAGGGCAAGGCGCTCAACGAGGTGGCCGCCGACGACATCCGGATCGGCGTGACCGGCAACCCGGCCAACACCAACGCGCTCATCGCGATGACGAACGCCCCGGACATCCCCAAGGAGCGGTTCTCGGCGCTGACCCGCCTCGACCACAACCGGGCGCTGTCGCAGCTGGCCGCGAAGACCGGCTCGTCGGTCACCGACATCAAGAAGATGACGATCTGGGGCAACCACTCCGCGACCCAGTACCCCGACATCTTCCACGCCGAGGTGGCCGGCAAGAACGCCGCCGAGGTCGTCAACGACCAGGCGTGGATCGAGAACGACTTCATCCCGACCGTGGCCAAGCGCGGCGCGGCGATCATCGAGGCCCGCGGCTCGTCCTCGGCCGCCTCCGCGGCGTCGGCCACGATCGATGCGGCCCGCGACTGGCTGACCGGCTCCGCCGAGGGCGACTGGGTGTCGATGGCGGTCGCCTCCGACGGCTCGTACGGCATCCCGGAGGGGCTGATCTACTCCTACCCCGTGACCACCTCGAACGGCGACTGGTCGATCGTGCTGGGCCTGGAGATCGACGACTTCTCCCGCGGCAAGATGGACGCCACGGCGGCCGAGCTGGTCGAGGAGCGCGACGCGGTCAAGGAGCTCGGCCTGATCTGACGAG